>DASXGY010000390.1:0-7346 GCA_036488835.1 Acidobacteriaceae bacterium | reverse complement strand
TCCCGCGTCGAGGTTGATGTACTGGAAGCCATGAGCGGTGAGGCCGGAGGCGCGCATGGCATCGGACTGCGCGAGAATATTCTGCTCATTCATCACGCTGGCGGAGGGAACGATCGTCTGTTCGCTGTAGGTGCTCCAGCCTTGGAGCGGGCGCGCGCCCAGACCATTCACCTGGGCGAGGGCTGCGGGAGTGAGCGTGAGAAGCGCGGCGGCGATGGTAGCGGCCATGCGGCGGAGTGTGCGGCTGCGTCGGTGGAAGGCTGGAAAGCCGTGGCGGTTGGCGTGGACTGTCTGCATTCCCGGGGGATATGTCGTCGGCATGGGGGCTTACCTCGTGGCGTAGTCGGTGTTGTGTAATCGATTTCAGAAATAAAACACATTGTTCATGCGCGAAACACTCTATACCGCGGAAATAAGCGGTGACAATGCGGCTGGGAAAATTAATTTTGAGCACACGCGCGCTGGAGAGCACGGCCGGGCTTAAGAGGATTGCAGCGAGTGACTTGCGAGCGGACGGCCAGACTGCAGCAGCGTCGTTAGAGCAGGCGGGTGCCTGTGAGTTCTTCGAGTACCGTGAGCGGCGCGTGCAGGGGGGCGACCATGGCGTCGGGTGCGATGAGATAGGTCTGCTCCAGCGCGTACTGGCCGCACAGGACCGCGTGGGGAACCATGTCGGTGTAGACCATCCAGCTGGAGCCGGCGGGGAACTGGTAGTCGTACTTGGCGCAGGTGCTCTGGAAGTCGCGGTTCTCTTTAAGGAAGTTATGGAAGCGCATCATGAAGTCGTCATAGGGCGAGCGTTTGAGCGCAGGCGCAGCGGCGCCCAGGCCGATGCCGGTGGCGAAGGATTTGAAGGCGCGGCCGATCTCCGAATCGGGCTGCGGCAGTGCGATCTCGGCCGGCGCGTATTTTGTAGCGACAGCGCGAAAGGGATCGCTGACAACCCAGTCGCGGGTGCGCGTGGGATGAATGTTGTTGAAGAAGCGCAGAATGCGCGCGCCGTGCGTGGGGCGTGTAGGGAAGGCGTCGGTGTGCAGCAGGTCGTTGCGGCGGCGCAGCGGCAGATCGCGGCCTTCTTCTTCCTGTGGACGAAAGCTGGCGTAGTCAAGCTGCCATTGGCCCTTGTAGGGCGACAGGAAGCCGGTGAGGAATGCGGTGACCGACTGCGAGTAGCTGCGCAGGATGCCGCGCAGGCGCTCGACCGCGGCAGGGTTCGCGGTCTTGGTATCGACGCCGCTCAGCTCGTCGGCCTTGGGCTTGTAGGCGATGTTTTTGTGCAAAGAGCTGTCGGTCTGCTGCTGGCCGCGGAGGAACTGGAGGTTGGACTCGGCGATTGCGATGGGGCTCTTGGGGAAGAAGAGAATAGCGCCGGCTTCCAGGCGCTCGCACCATTCGCGATGCTGATCGGGAGAGGCGTTGTCTATATCTGTGATGGTGACGAGTGACATGGATGTAATGGCTGCCGCGTTTCACTTGATGATTGTGAAGGTGATCTCGTTTGACTTAGTTTCGTTTGGACCAGGGCCGAACTTTTTGTCGAGATATACGGTGTAAGCGCCCGGCCGAGTCAGATCGTAAATGCGATCGATATCCATTTCTTCCACGGCCCGTTTTCCGGGTTCAACGCCGAATCCGTGATGATGCAAGTAGGCTGGCGCTTTCGGCTCATGACTTCCCACGAGCGTTCTCCCGTTGCTGTCTTTTACTACGATCCCCGACATCATAAGAGGCACGTTGCTGGTGGGAAGCCAAACTGTCTTATCCCAATTGTTAACGTAGTCGATGTGAAGCCGGACGGGCGCCCCACTCACGACGGGGGCTTGTCTCATGGAAATGGTTATCGTGAATCCTGTTTGCGCCCACAAATGCCATTGAGCGAAACAGAAGAACGTCAACACCACGAGATGTCTTGCCATTCTCATTCTGCTAGCGTGCGGAGAGTTTGCGGCGCAGCCAGATGGCGAGGAGGGCGGCGAAGCTGACGATCAGCACGAAGATACCGGCGGGCAGCGCGATGAATTTGTAGCTGGTATCGAGCGTGACGTGATGGCCGCCGGCGTGGTTATAGATCATCAGGCCAAAGATGCTCAAGAACGTGACGCCGAAGAAGGTGATAAAGCCAAGCGCGACGGCGATCAGCGTGCTCGCGAAGATGCCGAAGTCGCCGACGGGAACGCCGCATATGTAGGTGTTGCCGCGGCTGTTATCGCGGTGGGGCAGAGGGCCGGAGTTGCTGGCGGAGATTGCAGACATATATATACGGAGAGCTCTCTCAGCTAGAATACTCGTGATGGGCCATACCGCACAGACAGAGCTGCTGCCGGCAGCGCAGGTGGCGCGCCAGACGCCGGTACAGCAGGCGGAAAACGGCATCTGCTACGCGACTTTCGGCGACCACAAGGTGCCGCCGGGCGAGCTGGAGCAGGTGATTGGAGCGGTGCCGCGTGATGTGGCGGCTGCACTGAAGCACCGCGCATACTATTTTGTTCCGCTGACCATTCATGAGCAGGACGGCGACAGCATTCCGGAGGACGCGCACTCCAGCGGCGAGACGCTGATTGCGCCGCAGTACACAACCGAGCTGAGCGATCGCGCGATCTGCCATCGCAATGTGCACTTCGCCGGGGCAGACTACATCTTCATCTCCACGCGGCTGATGCAGGACAAGTTTGCGCTGGCCTTTGAGCTGTTCATCAACATCGGCCACCACTTTGTGGATACGGCCGGAGTGCCGGCAAGTTTTGCCGAGCTGGTGGACCGGCAGGCGCTGGCGCAGGTGCGCGGTGAGACCAGCCACGATGCGTGGGAGAGCCGGGCGCGTGCCTACGGGGAGCCGCGGGTTGAGGTGCTGGAGCGCGGCGGCCGCATTGGACGCGGCGATCGCATGACGGCCTATGAGGCGACGGAGCCGTCGTCACCGAGAGTGGACGAGAAGGCGAAGACCACATTTATCCATGCGGCGTTCGCAGATGCGTTGGCAATCTATATGCTCTCGCTGACTCTGGACTTCGACTACGCCGACCTGCGCGAGCGGGAGTATCCGCTGCTGTCTCCGCCTGCGCTGGCCGATCGGCTGCGCGCGGTGGCCACGCTGTTCCCGCCAAGGGCGGGATATCAGTTCCAGGTGCTCTACCGCCGCGACTCGCCTTCTCGCCGCTAACTGCTCGGTGCTGGCCGCACGGGCGGAAGCGCCTGCGGCGCGTGTTACGGGTAGGCCGTGCCCTTTGGTCGCTTGCTGTTTGCCCTATTCACGGAGTCGGTTCCTGACACTGGGAATCTAATTTGGCAGGAGGAGTGTTTTGGCGTCGCGCGAGACGGTAGCGGAAGTTTTGCCGGAGACCCATTCGCTGGCTGAGAGCACCGGCGAGACGCTGTTTACCATACTGGCGGCGATCAGTGCCTGCCATCTGCTGAATGATCTGATCCAGGCGACAATTCCGGCACTCTATCCGCTCTTCCAGCGCATCTTCGGTTTATCGCTGGGGCAGATCGGCATGATCACGTTTACGTATCAGATCACTGCATCGCTGTTTCAGCCGTTCGTCGGCATGGCGACCGACCGCAAGCCGATGCCGTATTCCCTCGCGCTGGGCATGAGCTTCTCGCTCGGCGGATTGGTGCTGATGGCGTGGGCGCCGAGTTTTGGATGGCTGCTGCTGGCCGGGTCGCTGGTGGGGCTGGGGTCGTCGGTCTTTCATCCGGAGTCGTCGCGGGTAGCGCGCCTGGCCTCGGGCGGTCAGCATGGGCTGGCGCAGTCGCTGTTTCAGTTAGGCGGCAACGTCGGATCGGCGCTGGGACCGCTGCTGGTACTGTGGCTGGTGCTGTCGGCGCGCGGTGCGCGGGCGGGACAGCATCGCATCGCGTGGTTTTCTGTAGCGGCGCTGGTGGCGATTGCGATGCTGCTGGCTATCGGCGGCTGGTACAAGGCGCGGGTCCGCGAGGGCGCGTCGGGAAAGAAAAAGCTCGAAGAGCATCCACATGCGCAGTTGTCACGCGGCAAGCTGACCCAGGCGATGGTGGTGCTGATGACGCTGGTCTTCTCCAAATATTTCTATCTCGCCAGCATCACGAGTTATTTCACCTTCTATCTCATGCAGCGATTTCGCGTGACCTTGCACCAGTCCGAGATGTATCTCTTCATCTTTCTTGGCGCGGTGGCGCTGGGCACGATTCTGGGCGGCCCGGTCGGCGATCGCTATGGACGGCGGCTGGTGATCTGGGTCTCGATTGTCGGCGTGCTGCCGTTCACGCTGCTGCTGCCCTACGCGAATCTGGAATGGACGGCGATCCTGAGCTTCATTATTGGGCTGGTACTGTCGTCGGCGTTTTCAGCGATCCTGGTGTACGCGCAGGAGCTGGTACCGGGCAAAGTGGGGACGATCTCCGGGCTGTTCTTTGGGCTTGCCTTCGGCATGGGTGGCGTGGGCGCGGCGCTGCTGGGCAAGCTGGCCGATATGACGAGTTTGAATCTGGTCTACCACGTGTGCTCCTACCTGCCGGCACTTGGTTTGCTGACGGGCTTGCTGCCGAAGATTGACGAGCATTTACTGCCGCGCGGCGGAGTGGAAGCGGACGCATAGCCGCGCGACGGAGCGATCTGTGACGGCTCAAAGATACAAGTAGCTGTCCGTTCCAGGACAGCGCTGTTCGCCCGCGAACAACCCCTTTGTCTCCGCGCATCGCAAAACCAGCCCCGTCCAAACCAGCTAACTCAAGCTCTATCAGCAGATAGATCACTTCGATATCCGCTACACGCGGCGCAACCACGATTGGCCGCCGAAGTGCATATGTCCCTGTTGAGATAGGGCTCCTGATCGCACTGCGGAGATCGCCATGCTGAAGCGCATCTTTCTGTCACTGCTTGTTGTCCCGCTCGTCACCGCCACGCTCCACGCGGCAAACGATTCCTTCATCGGCAAGTGGAAGCTCAGCCCCGAAAAAAGCACTCTCCACGACCAGATGAAAGTCGCTTCCGCCGGTCAAAACCGCTACGCCTTCGACTTCGGCGGCGGGACTCCCGAATACATCGTCGCTGACGGCACCGATCAACCCGGGGTGGATGGCAGCACCCTCGCCGTCACCTCTGGAGGGCCAAACTCCTGGAGAGTCGTCCGCAAGAAAGACGGCCGCATGCAGATTTCGGCCATCTGGACGCTCTCTCCGGACGGCAACACCCTCCACGACGATTTCACCGGCTACCAGCCCAATGGTTCCACTTTCCACCTAGATTACCTCTACGCGCGCATGGCAGGGACCTCCGGCTTTTCCGGCATATGGGATCGCACCACCGATAAAGTCGACTCCGCCGTCGAAATCGAAGTTCAACCCTTTGAAGGCGACGGCCTTTCCTTCACCGACCGCGCGCAGCAATCGACGAAGAACATGAAATTTGACGGCAAAGACTATTCCGTACAAGACCCGAACGCGCCGAAAGATTCCATGTCTTCAGCGCGTCGCGTGAACGCCAGTACTCTCGAGTTCACCGAGAAGCTCAATGGTAAAGTAAGGGACACTCAGCAAATCGAGCTCTCTCCCGATGGCAACACACTCACCATGACGATTCAACGGGCAAGTGGAGGCAAGCCGAACATCCTTATTTTCGATCGCGAATAGAAACCACACCGCACGCTACGATTCCATAGTCGGAGTAGAGCGTCGGAGTGAACGGCGGCCCTTCGTGGCACCTTTCAAAAATATCGGGTTGAATTCGTCGAAGATAGAAATGAATATCTCTTGATTCGCGGAGATACAGCCATCGAGCAGAATATCTTCACTATCCGCAGCGTCCCTAAAGCAGGAGGCGCTCCGGCCGTCCTTATAGGCCGAGCCATGGTGGTGTACGTTCGTTATGCGAAGAGCCCAACGGGTTGCGCGTCCATTCGCGAGATGATTCAGCCAGCGACCGAATAAGAGGCGCGGGCGGATTTTGATCTTCACCACCAGATGCTTACATAGCGAACGATGAGATTCTGCTCGGCGGTTAAGATAGCCGCATGATTGCGCACCTTCGTGGACGTCTCTTTAGCAAGCAGCCGCAGCAGGTGATTGTGGAGGCGGCGGGCGTAGGCTACGACGTCGCCATCAGCGTGTCGACCTATACATCGCTTCCGGCCGAAGGCGCCGAGGTCGCGCTGCACATCCACACCCAGGTGCGCGAGGACACGCTGGCGCTCTATGGCTTTCTCGACCGCAACGACAAGCGCATCTTCGAGCGGCTGATTACGGTGAGCGGGGTGGGACCGAAGCTGGCGATCACCATCCAGAGCGGGCTGCCGGCCGACCGGCTGGTGGCGGCGCTGCGCGCGCAGGACCATGCGACCCTGACGCGCATACCGGGCGTGGGCAAGAAGCTGGCGGAGCGGCTGGTGGTGGAGCTGAAGGACAAGCTGGAAGATATGGCTGTGGCGGCTCCAGCGATGGCGGGCGCCGGACCGGCGGCGGAGGATGTGCTCTCCGCGCTGGTGAATCTTGGCTATCAGCGGCCGTCGGCGCAGAAGGCGATTGAGACCGCGGTGGCAAAGGACAAGAGTGTGGGCGAGCACTTCGATGCGCTCTTCCGCGCGGCTCTGATGACGATCCGGTAAGTCTTAGAGAAGGCGAGATTTACCCTGCGAGTGCCGATTTGGGTACGGCGGCTAAGATCGGCAGCACCGGCCTTGCGCATCCAATTTTGGCGAGCGTACAGTTAGCTCGCGTGGAGGGTACTCCCGCAAGGAGGTATGTGTATGCGCCATCCTCTCTCGTGTTTCTCCCTCATTCTGTCGGTTGCGGCTCTTGCCGTACCCGCATGTCTGGCAGCACCGGCACCCGCCAGTGTGGCCAATCCCGCTGCCTGCCCGGTGGAGCTCTCGGCCGCACAGCACGGTCAGGGGCAGATGGTGGCTGTGGGTCCGAACGCGCCAGCCACTCCGCCACCGGATGCGAATCATGCCCGGCAGTCGATCGATCTTTCGATGAAGAACACCCGGCTGCAGCGGATTGTCGCCGCGGAGCTGGAAGTGCATGGGACATCGAACAAGAGCCGCGTGGTGCCCACGGGCGGCGCCGTACTCACCACCGAGCCGACAGCCGACACCGTACGGAATGTGCACCTGGCAAGCTCGGTGCCGGCAGAGCAGTCGCGCACGCGAACGGTTTCCGTGAATGACCTGACCTCGGTAGCGTGGATTTCAGTAATCGAGCTGCGCTATGCGGATGGCTCGACGTGGCATGCACGGCCCGGCGCGGAGTGCCGCGTGACGCCGGATGGAGCGATGCTGATCGCAGGCAAGTAGAGCATTGTCCTGGCATCGGATCAGCTTGTTCATGCCGGATGGAGCGCAATCTCCGATGACCCGATGCGGCCG
>DASXGY010000389.1:0-5511 GCA_036488835.1 Acidobacteriaceae bacterium | reverse complement strand
AGTACTCTCGAAAGTAACCTAAGGTGCTTTGGAATGAGCAGAATTAAACTTTCGTGATATTGAGTCGGTGACGTAAGAGGGTTACTGTTCAATCATCCCCGGTTGCCGGCCGATCCCCTGGTCCGCAAAGTTTGAACCGGTCGCAGGTTCAAGGATGAACGGACTTCTGGATCTTCTATCGTTGGGCTCGCTGGTACTCCTGTTCAGCTCCATATACAGGAAGCGGCCAACTTTCCGTGTCCGTTGCTGGTTAATCGGCTGGTGTCTGATCCTGGTCCACTTCGCTGGACTGCTGCTGCGTCCCGCATCGGAGATGGGCCGCGCCGGACAGGATTTCCTGATACTCGGCTCGCTGGTGCTCGGCGGCATCTTCTTTATCCTCTCCACCACAGTCATGCGCTTTACTCCGGGTCGATGGCTGGCCGTTCTGGTCACCCTGGGTATTCCCTGGCTGGCCACTACGGCTGGCGCATGCTTCCTGCCCGATGGAAGCCGCCTCCTCCCTCTGTGCGCCATCGCCGGCGAAGCGGCGACGCTCATCGTGGCCTATCGCATCTCGCAACGCCGCCCACTGTTGCGCATCATTCTGGGGCTCTCGGTTGCCGGATGCACGGGATGGCTGAGCTACGGCATCCTGCACCATCACGACGGGACCGCGCTGGACGTGATGCTCACCCAGGTGTTTCTGCTGCTCGCCCTGCTCTATAGCTTCGAGGTTTCACGCTTCACTGCCGGAGTCCGGACCGTGGTGCTCAGCCTGTATGCATGGGCTGCGGTCTGGATCTCGGCCGCCGCGACCGAGACGTTGTGGCCGGCAGCACAGGTTCCCGCCGAGCTTTGGAACCTGCCCAAATATCTCGTCGCCGTCGGCATGATCCTTACCCTGCTCGAAGAAGAGATCGTCAGCGCCGAGGACGCCGGTGCGCATTACCGCGTGCTCTTCGAATCCAATCCGCACCCCATGTGGATGTACAACACAGAGACGCTCGCCTTCCTGCATGTAAACGATGCCGCGGCACAACAGTACGGATACACCCACGAAGAGTTCGAGCACATGACGATGGCGGACATCCGCCCCGGCGAGGAGTTCCCCCGGCTGGTGGCCGAGTTGAAGCGCAGTTGCGAAAATCCGCTCAATGGTCCCTGGCGCCATCAGCGCAAGGACGGCAGCTTCATGTTGGTGGATATCGCCTCGCATCAACTCGAACACGATGGGCACAAAGTCACCTTCGCCCTGATGCAGGACGTGACCGAGCGCGATCGCTTGCACGAGCAGTTGGTGCACCAGGCGAATCACGACATCCTCACGGGGCTGCCCAACCGCGCCCTGCTCGAAGACCGCATCGCGCAGACCCTCGCCCATGCCAGCCGTTACGGCCACAAGGCGGCTCTGCTCTGCCTGGACCTCGATCGCTTCAAACAAATCAACGACACCTACGGTCACGCCATTGGCGACGTCTGTCTGCAGGAGATTGGCCGCCGCCTCAGCTCCCGGGTGCGCGCCGTGGATACCGTCGCCCGCACCGGCGGCGAGGAGTTCACGGTACTGCTGCAGGAGATCGCCGAGTCGGAAGATGCCGAGCGCGTCGCGGCCGACATCTTGAGGGGCCTGAACGAGCCCTATCGCCATAACGGCATCGATATCGATCTCACCGCCAGCCTGGGCATCGCGGTCTATCCGGATCATGGCACCGATCCCGCCGTGCTGTGGCGCGATGCTGACACGGCGATGTACCGCGCCAAAAAATCCGGCGGCAATCAGTACATGTATGTCTCCCAGGAGATCTCTTCAGCCACGCTCGAGGCCACGGAGCTGGAAAAGCATCTTCGGCGCGCCCTCAAAGACGGCGGACTGGAGCTGCACTATCAGCCACTCTACACACGCGATGGGCAACTCTGCGGCCTTGAAGCTCTGGTGCGTCTCAGGCATCCCCTCCTTGGGCTGGTCTACCCGGATCGCTTTATCCCCATCGCGGAGGAAAGCGGCTTGATCGTGCCGCTCGGCAACTGGGTGCTCGATGAATGCTGCCGCCAGAGCCGGGAATGGCAGGATCGCGGCCTCCACCCGCCGCGCATCGCCTTCAACGTCTCCCCGTTGCAACTTACCCGGTTCGACTTCTCCAGCTACGTGATCGAGCGTCTCCGTCACTACAAGCTCGCACCCTCGGCGCTGGAGATGGAAGTCACCGAATCGACCGTGATGCGCAACATCGGTCAGGTGACGCGGCAGATCGACACCCTGGCCCGCATGGGCATCCACTTCTCCATCGACGACTTTGGCACCGGCTACTCATCACTCGCCCATCTGCATCAGCTGCCGGTGCAAACGCTGAAGATCGATCGCTCGTTCATCGAGCGCATCAATGAACCCAACGGAACCTATGCGATTGTCCAGGCCATCGTCTTTCTCGCGCACAGTCTCGGGCTGGTCGTGGTGGCCGAAGGCGTGGAGCGCGAGGATCAACTCACCCGCCTGTGGCAGCTCGATTGCGATCGCGTGCAGGGCTATTACTTCGCGCGACCGCTGCCCGCTCCTGCGATCGCCCGGCTCATGAAGGAGCCCGTGCGCATCCCGGCCGCTTCCATAACCGCGGCAATCGAGCAGATCGCCCACGCTCCGAGCGCTGCGGTCTAGTGTTGTGGTTTAGTTCTGCGCCTTAGCCGAAACCCGCGGACGGCTGCTTTTAACCAGGGAAAGCCACCCCCTCGTGGAGCTCGGTCCTCCCAGTAGCAGTGAAAAGCTTTACGACAGATGACGATTCGCAGCAGTCTTTTCTGCGGATGCCTTCAATGCTGCGGTCAGCGTGCGCACATCCTCTTCGCGGACCTCATAGGGAGGCAGCGCATCCGGAAGCACGTGGATGGCTGTGGATGCCTCGATCGACAAAGGCCGCCGCATCGATGAGTGGATCGCCGCGACGCCGGAGGCTTCGTAGAGGGCTACGGCATTCTGCAAGCGCACGCCGGAGCCTCCCATGATCTCGATCCGGTCTCCCGCACGCTCTACCAGCCGCGCCACGGCATCGATGCCTTCGCTCAACCGTTCCGCGCCGCCAGACGTCAGCAGGATGTCCGTACCAGCCGAGATCACCGCTTCCAGCGCCGCGTCCAGGTCACGAGTCACATCGAATGCGCGATGAAAGGTGACGCGCATAGGCCGGGCCGCTGCGATAAGGTGGCGGGTCGCCGCGACGTCTACCTCGCCCCGTGCCGTGAGTATGCCCAGAACCACCCCGGCCGCCCCGGCGTTCTTCGCCAGCTCAATGTCGCGCTCCATCGCGCGAAATTCACCCGCGTTGTAAAGGAAGTCTCCGCCGCGCGGGCGGATCATGCAATGGACTGGAATCGTGATGCTGGAGACTACCTCCTCCAGCAGACCCAGGCTGGGGGTCACGCCGCCGCCGGCAAGCTCACCGCACAGTTCGACGCGGTTCGCCCCGCCGCGGTCGGCGATCTGTGCGTTGTCCAGGGTCTCAACACAAACCTCGAGTTTTGGGGAAAGTGCTCGGGCGTTCGGTGCAGTGGCTGTCGACACGTGGGCGAGCATGCCATCCCACCATACCTCAATCCATGCAGTTCGCGCTGCCTGCCCAAAGTACCCGTGCCATTGCAGCTTGCGATACTCTGGCCTTCGCTCGGTGAGGTCGTTCTTCATGGTTTCTGCATTTCGGCACGTCTGCATGGCTCTCTTTCTGCTCCTGGCGGCATCCGCGGTGGCGCATTCTGCGCCCGCATCGCATCGTTTCGTGGCCGCACAGGGACGCTTCGAGCTCGATGGCAAACCCTTCCAGATCATCTCCGGTGACATGGACTACGTGCGCACCCCGCGCGAGTACTGGCGCGACCGTCTGCGCATGGCCCACGCCATCGGGATCAACACGGTGATGACCTACGTCTTCTGGAACTTCCACGAAGCACAGCCCGGCCAATACGACTTCACCGGCCAGCGCGATGTCGCGGAGTTCATCCGCGAGGCGCAGCAGGAAGGACTGTATGTGATCCTGCGCCCCGGCCCCTACAGTTGCGGTGAGTGGGACCTCGGCGGTTATCCGGCGTGGCTTTTGCGCGATCGCAAGCTGAAGCTGCGCAGTCTGGACCCCGCGTACCAGCAGGCAGCCGGCCGCTGGATGGATCGTCTCGGCCAGGAACTCGCGCCACTGCAGCTGGATCGCGGCGGTCCCATCCTCGCGGTGCAGGTGGAGAACGAATACGGATCCTTCGAGGATGCGAAGGAGAACGACCACGCCTACATGGAGCGCGCGCGCCAGATGGTGCTCGACGCCGGTTTCACCAGCGCGCTGCTCTATACCGCCGACGGCGCAGAGGAGATGACACGCGGCTCCTTGCCCGATCTGCCCGCGGCCGTAGACTTCGGCACCGGAGAAGCCGAGCATTCCTTTGCCCTCTACCGTAAGCTGCGTCCCCAGGGGCCATATTTCTGCGCAGAATACTGGGCAGGCTGGTTCGATCACTGGGGTGCGAAGCACGAGCACACCGACGCGGCGAAGCAGGTCGCGGAGATCCGCTGGATGCTTCAGCAGGGCTACTCCGTCAGTATGTACATGCTCTTCGGCGGCACCAGCTTCGGCTGGTTCAGCGGTGCCAATTCGAACGGCCACAACTATCAGCCTGACGTGACCAGCTACGACTACGACGCGCCCATCGACGAAGCCGGCCAGCCGCGGCCGAAGTTCTTCGAGATACGCAAGGTCATCCAGGAGGCCACGGGGGTTGCGCCGCCGCCCGTGCCGCAGCCGCCGATTCTCGGCTCGCTGCCACCGATTCCGCTCGCCGAGAGCGTATCGCTGTGGGGCGCGCTGCCCGCGCCGGTCGAATCGCAGCAGCCGCTCACCATGGAAGACCTGCATCAGAACTTCGGTTACGTGCTCTACCGCACCACGCTGCCCGGACCATCATCGGGCGATCTGGTGCTCGACCAGCTGCACTCCTATGCGCGGGTCTATCTCGACGGCAAACTCGCCGGCGTGCTCGATCGGCGACTCGGCAAGATGACGCTGCCCATCACCGTTACTGCGAAAGAGCAGCGCCTCGACATCCTAGTCGAGAATTCTGGCCGGGTAAACTTCACCGCCGTGCTGCGCACTGAACAGGCAGGCATCACGCATGGTGTCACCTTCGCCGGCCAGCCCCTCACCGGCTGGCAGAACTACTCGCTGCCCTTCACCGATCCTGCGTCTGCGCATTTCGCGCAGAAGGCAGCGGCCGGCGGCCCCACGCTTTATCGCGGCACCTTCTCCATCGGTAAGCCAACCGACACCTTCCTCGACATGCGCGCCTACGGCAAGGGTCAGCTCTGGGTGAACGGCCACGCCCTCGGCCGCTACTGGCGCATCGGCCCGCAGGGCGGCTTCTACCTTCCCGGAGCCTGGCTGCATCCCGGCCGCAATGAAGTGGTGCTGCTCGACCTGGACGGCGGAGCGGCGCCGCCCCTCAGCGGTGTCGATCATGCTCTGATCGACGAGCCGATCCGCCCCTGATTTCGTCGTGAGT
>DASXGY010000327.1:0-5143 GCA_036488835.1 Acidobacteriaceae bacterium | reverse complement strand
GGCGAGGACTCCGACGCGCTCAATCGTGCGCTGGGCGCGACGATCAATGGGATCTCTGCGGGGCTGCGCAATACCGGTTGAATCACGCGTTCTAGTTGCGGGTAAGAACGAGGGCCGAGGGGATCGGTATGTTTGCCTTCTGCTGCCGCTCGCGCCTGGCGTTGGCGAGGGAGAGATCGGCGGCCGCTAGCAGCGCATCGACGGTTGCACCATCCGTGGGAAAGCAACTGATGCCGATGCAGACGGTGGCCGGCGCGCTGCCTTCCGGCAGAGTGAGCAGGCCGGCCTCGCGGACTGCTGCACGCAAATCGCGCACGCGGGTTTCAGCGATTTCCGCTGTCAGACCGGGAAAGAATATCCCGAACTCATCGCCTCCGAGACGGGAGAGCAAGTCACCTTCGCGCACCGTGAGACGGAAGCAATCCGCCACCTGGCGCAACATGCGATTCGCGTCCATCAGCCCGATGCTCTGATTGATCACGCCAAACGCATCGAGATCGCAGATAACGAGGACGCCGGTTAGATTCGCGTCTCTGCAGCGGGGGAGCCCCCTGGAGAGCAGGGCGAAGAACGCCTCGGGGCCCAGCAGCCCGGTCAGAAGATCGGTTTCGTGGGACTCGCCGGTGACGACGGCGTCGGCGCGGGTTCCGATGCTGCCGCGCTTGGGCACCGCGGCGGGAGCGGATTCGCGGGCTGGGTCTTGCGGCGGCTCTGCTACGGCAGGGGCCACCTCCGGCATGATCTCCGGCGCATAGGCGACTGGCAGGCTCTGCTCGGCCATCAGCAGAGGCTCCCGGTTGTGGAGGGGTGCCGACCAATAGATGACCGCAGATGCTGACGCAACCACCGCCATGGCGGAGAGGCTCAGCGGAATTGGCCAGTTCTGATGCGCGGCGAACGCAGCCAGAACAGCGCCAACGACGGGGAGAATGGCGAAAAGGGTGCGCGGCAGTGGCGAGCGAGTCATGTGTTTTTGGTATCGAGGCCGTCGAGGTGAAGAGCAGGCTCTGGTTGAGCATAGCGCTGCTTGCCGCGTCCGGCTGCGCGCCTTCCGTACCCGCAGCTACAACTTTCGAAGCAGAAAGAAGCCGGAGAAAATTGACGACGGAGGTGACGGCGTCCCAGAAAGGGAAAGTGCAGGGAAGTAGTGTCTAGCCCAGCTTGGCCTCAAGTTCCGCCCAACGAGCGTAGAGCGCATCCGCAGCGGCCTGTGCGCTGGCCAGCTCATTGAGGGCGAGCTGCAACTGTGCCGCATCGCTGGCGATGGCTGGATCATCGATGGCTGTGTGGGCGCGCTGCAGTGCTGCTTCGGCGTCCGCGACGCGCGCTTCGATGGTGTCGTACTCGCGGGCTTCCAGATAGGAGAGCTTCTTGCGCGCAGATTGCGAAGTTGTGGCTACCGACACGGGAGTGGATGAGCGCTCTACGGCCGTCCGTTGTTGCTGAAGTTCGTCGCGCCACGTCTCCCATTGCAAATAGTCGGCGAACTGGCCCGCGTTGCCGTCACCATCCAGACCGAGCACCACGGTCGACACGCGATCCAACAGGTAGCGATCGTGGGTGACCAGCACCAGCGCGCCGCGAAACTCGAGCAGGCTTTCTTCGAGGATTTCGAGCGTTGGGATATCGAGATCGTTGGTGGGCTCATCGAGCAGGAGCAGGTCTGCGGGTTCGAGCATGAGCTTCGCGATGAGGACGCGTGCTCGCTCGCCACCGGAGAGGTTTGCGACCGGCTGATTGAGCTGCTCGCCGGTGAAGAGAAAGCGCGAGGCCCAGGAGGCGACGTGAATGACGCGGTCCTGGTAGACAACCGAGTCGCTGTCCGGCGCGAGCGCGCGACGCAGGGTGAGCGACGGATCGAGTTGCCGGTTCTGATCGAAGTAGACGATGCGCAGCGCGTTCGCACGCTCGATGGCGCCCGAGGATGGTTCGACTTCCCCCCGCAGAAGACGCAGGATGGTGGTCTTGCCGCTGCCGTTTGGACCAACCAGGCCAACGCGCGTTCCTGCGGTGAGCGGGAAGCTGAGATTGCGGAAGAGGGTGCGGCCGGCAACCTCGTAACCAAGATGGTCGAGGGCAACGAGGCGCTTGCTCTCGCGGCCGCTTTCGGTGAACTCGATATCGGTGGTCGTGGTGCGATTGCGTGCGCTCACGTCAGCCAATTCGCCGATGAGTGCGTATGCGTTGTCGATGCGCGCCTTGGCCTTGGTGGCTCGCGCTTTGGGACCACGGCGCAGCCACGCGATCTCGGTGCGCACGCGGTTCTCCAGCGATTCCTGCCGGCGCTGTTGGGCCTCGAGGAATGCCTCCTTGTCTTCCAGAAAGCGGCTGTAGTTGCCGCGTGTGCGCAGGATGCCGTCCGGGTATACCGGATTGATCTCGGCGATCTCGCGTGCTACCGCTTCGAGGAAGTAGCGGTCGTGGCTGATGGTCACGGAGGCAAAGGGTGAGCCGTTGAGCATGCCTTCCAGCCACTCGATGCCTTCGAGGTCGAGATGGTTCGTCGGCTCGTCCAGCAGGAGGACGTCGGGGGCTGAGGCGAGTGCCTGTGCAATGGCCAGGCGCTTCCTCCAGCCGCCGGAGAGCGAGGCAGCCGGGGCGGAGAAGTCGATGAAGCCGGCGCGGCCGAGGATTTCCCGAGTCTGGCGGTCCCCGTCGGCGGACGGTACGTGGGCTTTGCGGACGGCATCTTCCATCACCGACCAGACCGTCTGGCCCGCGGCGAAGTCCGAGATTTGCGAAACGTAGCTGACGCGGGTACGTTTGCGGATGGCGAGCTCGCCGGTGTCCGGCGTCTCTTCGCCGGCGAGGATCTTCAGCAGCGTCGATTTACCGGCGCCGTTCGGGCCGATGAGTCCAATGCGCGCGCCCTCGTCAACGGTGAAGGAGAGGCTGCGAAAGAGCGGCCGCGGGCCGAAGGCTTTGGTGATGTTCTGCGCGTTGAGAAGTGGCGGCATGAGGGAAGAAGACAGAACCAGATTACTGTAGACGCGTCGTAGGTGGCGCGAAGTCCACCGCATGCAGACGGGTGCATCGGTTCCAGCCCCCGTTTAGATGGGCGAGACATATCAATCATTCACGCCTAGCGGACAAGTGATGACCGCTGATGACCGCAGACCCGGGCTGCGATTCCGAATCCCTTCCGATTCCACCCTTGGTTCGCGAGTAGCGAAGCTCTTGCCGCTTTGGCCGCATCCAATGGGCAGAAATATTCCCTCGGCAACTAAAGCACATTTTCTTTGTCGCCGATTACGACGCGGCCCAAGGCGCGCCCTCTAAAGCAGATCGAAGCAGTATTACGAATCGAAGGAGAAAAACCTAAGCATGAGCATGGAGTATGTGAATCTGGGGAAGACCGGGCTGAAGGTCTCGCGCATCTGTCTGGGGTGCATGTCGTACGGCGAGGTGCCCGCGGTGATCCGGCCCGGTAGCCACGCCTGGGCGTTGAACGAGGAGCAGAGCCAGCCGTTCTTCAAACAAGCGTTGGATTTGGGCATCAACTTCTGGGATACGGCGAATGTGTACTCGATAGGGTCGAGCGAGCGGTTGGTGGGTAAGTTTTTGAAGGAGAATACGAAGCGCGAGAACATGGTGATCGCGACCAAGCTGCACGGCGTGATGCGCGACGATCCGAATGGCAAGGGGCTCTCGCGCAAGGAGATATTCTTCGAGCTGGACCAGAGCTTGCAGCGCTTGCAGACGGACTATGTGGACTTGTACCAGATTCATCGCTGGGACTACGAGACGCCGATCGAGGAGACGCTGGAGGCGTTGCACGATGTAGTGAAAACAGGCAAGGTGCGGTACATCGGGGCGTCCTCGATGTATGCGTGGCAGTTTGCCAAGGCGTTGTATACGGCTGACCTGCATGGATGGACACGATTCGTCTCGATGCAGAACCATTACAACCTGATCTACCGCGAAGAGGAGCGGGAGATGTTAAAGCTGTGTGCTGCGGAAGGGATTGGGGTGATTCCGTGGAGCCCGCTGGCGCGCGGGAAGCTGACACGGCCGTGGGCTGCGGAGGCGACGAAGCGGTCGGAGACGGACCAGTTCAGCAAGGTGATCTATTCGAAGACAGAGGAGGCCGACGAGAAAGTGGTCGACCGGTTGGGCGAGGTTGCAGAGAAGCGCGGGATTCCGCGAGCAACGCTGGCGCTGGCCTGGCTGCTGAGCAAGCCAGTGGTTACGTCGCCGATCGTGGGCGCGACGAAACCGAACCATCTTACGGATGCTGTGGCGGCGTTGCAGGTGAAGCTGGCTGCTGAAGAGATTGCGTCGCTGGAGGAGCCGTATGCGGCGCATCCGGTGGTGGGATTCAGCTAGGTCAGCGAATAACTGGGATCTTCCAGTCGACAGGCATACCATTGGAGGCTGGAGGCATGTTAGATGCTATACAAAAAGATCAATGTTGAGCTGATGGTCGTCGCCGATGAGGCTGAGGCAGTCGTCGCGGGATTGAACGCCGCGCTCGATCAGCTGGAAGAGAAGCACACGCTCTTTGGTGGCGGGATCGAGACGGTAGCCTTCGAGCACCCGGGACCACGGAGGAGATCGGCGCTGGCGCATACGATGGCCGCAGGTGAGACTGCCGTCAGGGCTACGCGGGAAGGCCTCGCTGCGGCGCTCCGCGCGGTCATCTGACGCAGAGTGACTCGTGGTAGATACAGGCGCACGGTTCTCGCCAATCCATCCTAACCGGCGCGCTGCAGAATCATGAAATCAGTAACTTACCTGAATCGTGGGACGCCGAAAGATACTCCTCATACGGCCCTTTGAAGTCCTCGATCGCCGCGCCGTCGAAGTGCCAGATGCGCGTCGCGACCTCGTCGATCAGGTCGTGGTCGTGAGTGACGAGCAGCACGGTCCCTTCGTAGCGCTGCAGCGCGATGTTGAGCGCGTTGATGGACTCGAGATCGAGATGGTTGGTTGGCTCGTCGAGCGCCAGGATGTTTGGCTTCTGCATCATCAAGCGGCAGAAGATGAGCCGCGCCGCCTCGCCGCCGGATAGAGCATCTGTCGGCTTCAGCCCTTCTTCGCCGCGAAAGAGCATCTGGCCGAGGATGCCGCGGATGTCCTCATTGCTTGCCTGCGGGTCGAAGCCATGCAGCCACTCGGCAACCGTGGTGCCCTTGTCGATCAG
>DASXGY010000251.1:0-4821 GCA_036488835.1 Acidobacteriaceae bacterium | reverse complement strand
CCTATCCGCTGGAAGGGCTTTTTTGTGATCGCCTGCAAACGTTCCAGCGACAGTGACAGATGCGCGCCACGCTTGGTCGGCACCAGCGCATGAATCTCATCCACGATCACCGTATCGACGCCGCGCAGGCCCGCAGCGGCATCGGAGGTCAGCAACAGGTACAGCGACTCCGGCGTCGTGATCAGGATCTCTGCCGGATGCCGCCGAAACAACGCGCGTTCCTTCTGCGGCGTGTCCCCGGTGCGTACCGCGATCCCCGGCTCACGCACCGTCACGCCCGCGCGCCGCGCCATATTCGCAATGCCGGCCAGGGGTGAGCGCAGGTTCCGCTCCACATCCACGGCCAGCGCCTTCAGCGGACTGATGTAGATCACGCGGCAAGCCGCCGGCCCTTCCGGTTCCGGCTCCAGCATCAGCCGGTTCAGGCACCACAGAAAGGCCGTCAGCGTCTTGCCCGTACCCGTCGGAGCCAGGATCAGCGTGTTCTCGCCCCGCGCAATCACCGGCCAGCCCAGTAGCTGCGGCGAAGTCGGCCGGTCAAAGACCGCCCTGAACCACTCCGCCGTTACCGGATGAAACAGCTCCAGCACGTCCCTCTGCGCCGGCTTCGCGTCGCCCCGAGTTGTCTTCGCACCCGCCATGCCGCTCCGTTGCTCAGACGGCGCTTCCCGCGCCTGGGATTGCTCCACGCCCGTTAGATTTCGCAGCGCAGGCGACGGCGTTCGTCACTGCGCCCGAACGAATCCGCCCCAGCGGACCTTACAACGCCGCCCGGCTCCCACTAGAATGCCGGACGGGACGGAATCGATCTCTGAAAAAAATCAGCCCGGCTGTCGATTCCGGGAAAGTCCGTTCGACGTATGGATAGAGGCGCTTCTCGGACAAAAGTGCTGGAAGCCCCATCACAGCGATAAGGAGACACCAAGATGCAGTTCCTCATGTTCTACACGCCCTCGTCCTCCCGTCCGGCGGCCCCGCCCAGCCAGGAATACATGGATGAGATGAACCGGCTCATCGAAGCTTCCATGAAATCCGGCGAGCTCCTCGCCACCGGCGGCCTCACCCCGCTCCAGGCTGGCGCACGTGTCACTCAGGCAACCGGCAAGGTCACCATCACGGATGGCCCCTTTATCGAATCGACCGAGATCATCGGCGGCTTCGCGCTCTTCGAGCTGCCCTCGAAGGAGGCCGCCATTGAATCCTCGAAGAACTTTCTGAAGGTCGCCGGCGATGGCCATGTCACCATCCGTCCGCTGATGAATCCATCGGATGTATGCACTGGCGAAGAGACCCTCGTCACTCAGTCGGCACGATAAGGGGAGACTGACATGCGTTTCATGATGCTGATGATTCCCAAGGGCTACGAGAAAGCGGCACCCGGCACCATGCCGGATGCCAAGGCCATCGCCAACATGATGAAGTACAACGAAGAGCTGCAGAAGGCGGGTGTCCTGCTCTCGCTCGAGGGGCTGCACCCGCCCTCCATGGGCGCGCGCGTCAGCTTCGCCAACGGCAGGCCAAAGGTCACGGACGGCCCCTTCGCCGAAGTCACTGAGGTGGTCGGGGGCTTCTGGATGATCCAGGTGAAGTCCAAAGAAGAGGCGATTCAGTGGGCCTCCCGCTGCCCTGCCGCACCCAACGAGACCATCGAGATCCGCCAGATAATGGATATGACCGACTTTCCTGAAGAGGTGCAGAAGGCCGAAGTCTTCACCGAGCTGAAAAAGAAACACATGAAAGTGCCGGTATAGGCGGGGAAGAGCACCGGCCGCGCTCCTCTTGCAGGGGGAGCGTGGTTATTCTCTGTCCCAAGTCATCACGCACGAATTACAGGGGAGACGTTATGCCTTCATCCACTGATACAGCAGTACCCTCCAGGTCGCGCGTCTGGACCGGCCGTATCCTCAGCATCCTCGCCATACTCTTCCTGTTATTCGATGGCGTCATGAAGCTCGTCCAGCCAGCGCCCGTCACGGAGGCCATGACGCGGCTTGGTTTCCCCTTGCGCCTCTCTGTGCCCATCGGCATCATCCTCCTCATCTGTACGGTGCTCTACGCTATCCCGCCCACATCCGTCCTTGGCGCGGTCTTACTCACGGGGTATCTTGGTGGCGCGGTCGTCTCGCAAATGCGGATCGGCGCTCCCCTCTTCAGCACCACGTTCTTCCCGATTTATTTCGCCGTATTGCTCTGGGCTGGTGTGTATCTGCAGGAGTCGCGTCTACGCGCGCTCCTTCCCGTGCGCACATAATTCTTCCGAGCGCGCATAATTCTTCCGAGGTAGTCCCATGCAATTTGTAGTCCTGCGTAAGTCCGAGAAGTGGATGGAAACACCCTCCGCGCCCGATCCCGAACTGGTCGCCGCCATGCAACGATATGACGACGAGATGCGTAAAGCCGGCGTGCTCGTCGCCGTGGCACGCCTGCAGCCCAGCGCGACCGCGACACGGCTTCATATCACCGGCGGCAAATCCCACACTGTCGATGGCCCCTTCACCGAGACCAGCGAACTCATCGCGGGCGTCAACATTCTGGAGGTCGCCTCAAAAGAAGAGGCCATCGCCTGGATGAAACGCTGCCCCACCTGCCAGGGCGAGAACGTCGAAGCGCAATTCGAAATCCGCCCTGTGTACGAAGCTCCGCCCGCGAAGAGCGGACCGGAGTAAGTTGCATCGCACTCGCTCGGCCGCTGCCTCTGTAGAAAGAATGGCCTCCCAGTGACGGCGATACCGCTCTAGGACATGGCTTCGTGGATCACCGGCAGCATGGGCAGGTTCGCGGTGTGCTTCGCCTCGCGCATCACCTCGTCGAGATGCTCCAGCACCTCCTCGATGCTCATGGCATACATCTCACGGCCGTTGTCGTAGCCGTCGTCGATCGCCTGCTTCAGGTAGTGGCCGGCAATCTGCGCGGTGAGCCGGTCGGTGATCACATTCCCGGTCCGCTCTTTGTATTCCACCCATGCGTGCGCCGGCATCGCAATCCACACCGGACGTCCATTTACCTCGAACCGGACATCGATCGCGTCGGCGTGGCGGGTGGCGATGGCCACGATATTGGCGCGCCACAGGCAGTGCAGGGATTCGCCCGTCCAGCGGTCGGTGACGTCAAATTCCTCATACATAATGCTTTCAGCCTATCCACAAGCCGCCCGGACCGCAATACACACACGTCCCACCACCGGCAACAAAAATCTGCAGCCTGAGGAAAAAAATAGCAAATATTCTGCCCTTCCCTGCGTCCAATACTCTGCATTTCGGATTATCGAGCGATTCAAGAGGAGTGATCAGACGTGCCCAAAGCCCCAAGCCCCCGCAGTGTCTACGAGAACAAGTTGCGTCAGCAGCAGGAGCTGCTTGTGCGCTCCATGCAGTCGGCCGTCGAGCAGGGCCGGGATGCTGGGTTAGACGATACCCAGGATGTCGCCGACCAGGCGGTTGCGTCCTATCAAAAAGAGTTTCTGTTTTCGCAGGGAACCAACGGCCACGCACAGATGCAGCTTGTGCGGCAGGCGCTCGAACGCCTCAAGGACGGCAGCTTCGGCGAGTGCCAGAACTGCGGCGAGACCATAGGCGCCAAGCGCCTGGAGGCGCTGCCCTGGACACCCTTCTGCATCGCCTGCCAGGAGAAGGTGGAGCGGGGCGAGCTCGAGATGCCGGTTCGTGCCGCCTGAGCTTTCCTGCTGTTGACTCGACGGGGCGCCCTTGCGTGCCCCGTTTGGTTATTTCTGCCTGCAGAACCGCGCTCTTTGACCCTCAAAACGCGCCACTGCTACACTTTACTTATTAACTTTTCTGAGAGCCGCGGGCTGCCCTGTCCGCCAACGCGCCATCGCGCCTAAGCTCTTTCTGCAAGGATTTTCGTGGACGCACAGACCCGCAGCGCGCTGAAGAAAGACGATATATTCATCCACTCTACCCAGGCCGGGTTGGACTGGATCGCCGAGAACCGCAGCAAAGCGCTCCGCATCTCGATTGTTGTGCTGGTCGTCATCGCCCTTGCGGTCGCTGCCGCGATTCTCTACCAGCAGCGGTCGGAGGCTGCTTCCAATGCCTTCGGAGGTGCAGCCAGCATCTACAGCACGCCCATTACGAACCCGGCGCAGCCGACGCCCCCGGGGATGAAGACCTTCGCCACCGTCGCCGATCGTGCCAAGGCTGCAAATCCGCTCTTTGTACAGGTAGCGAAGAGCTATAGCAGCACGACGGCCGGACACAACGCGTTGTATTTTGCCGGCCTCACCGCGGCGGAGATGGGCGACACTGCCGGTGCGGAGGCGAGCTTCCGCAAGGCGGCCGATCTGCACGATGCGGGCATCGCTTCACTGGCGCGGCTCGCCCTTGCCAACCTGCTCTCCCAGCACGGCCAGACCTCCGAAGCGATCAAGCTCTATCAGGATCTGATCCAGCATCCCACCACGACCGTTCCCGCGGCCACGGCGCAACTGCAGCTCGCCCAGCTTTACGAGGCCAATAACAAACCGGCCGAGGCGAACAAGATTTATGCTCTGCTCAAGGCCAAGGACCCCGCAACGGCCGCCGGCCAGATTGCTGCGCAGAAGCTGGCTGGCCAGCACTAGACTGGCTCCCATGCTGTTCTTTCCTTCGCGCTGCCTCCCAGACCGTCGCCCAGCCGTGTGCCGCCCCGGCTTGATGGGCAGGATGCACGATCTCGGATGGTTTCTGTGAGCGAAACTACCCCGCCCCGCGTCAGTGAGAGCAAGCGCATGGGTAGCTATGAGGGAAATCTGACCGGGCTGCTTCCGATGCCGGAGACGACGAATGCCGCAGTGGCGACGCCGGACCGGACAGCGGAGCTGAC
>DASXGY010000236.1:0-4850 GCA_036488835.1 Acidobacteriaceae bacterium | reverse complement strand
CGCCACTCGCGGATGCCGTCGCCGGCCGTGCGCATCAGCTCCACATGCGAGGTCGATCCCAGCAGCCGATCCTGCAGGTCCCGCCGCATCCCGGTGGTGATGGCCAGCGCGATAATGAGCGCGGCCACACCGGCTGCAACTCCGGCGACGGAGATCGCCGTGATCACTCCCACCACGGCCTGCCGCCGCTTGGCCCGCAGATACCGCGCCGCGATGAAGAGTTCAAAGCGCATGAATTTGATTAGAGCATTTCACTGTCGATACGTGCCTGAGCACCGCCGGTTAACGTGGCTTTTCCGTCAAGAAAAGCCACTCACCTGCAAGGTCTAGCTGGCGCACCCAACAGTGAAAATGCTCTTAGCGCACGACCGTCTTCGCTGTAGCTGAGTTGTCGTAGCGGTCGAACACCCGCAGTGTCACGGTGTGCTCGTTGGGATTGGCCGGCGGCAGCTTCGCCACGCGCAACTGTTCCGACGCCTGCGGCAGCGGAGCAGAGAAGTCATAGCGCTCCGTCGCCGCATCGGAAATCTTGCCCACCGGCTCGATATACTGCCACGGCCCGGCGTCAATCGAAAACTCAGCGCGCGCAATCGCCGATGCCGGATCCTTCGCCTCGGCGGTCACGTGCAGCTTGCCGTTTTCGAGGTGCGCCACCATGTTCGCGACCACCGGCGTCGCCGTGTCGACCACGAAGCGCTCGCTCGTCCGCTCAGCAGTCAGCGCCTCACCCGGACTGTGCGACGGCGCATCGCTCGCCACTACCTTGATCTGATAGGGACCATCCGGTATCTGCGCCGCCTCAAAGGTGTAGTAGCGCTCCGTCACATTGTCCTTGAGCAGTTGCCAGTTCTCTCCGGTGCTTCGTCCCGACTCGCGATAGTAGACCGCAAAGACCAGGTCGTCGCCGTTGTCATCGTGCGCCGCCCAGCGCACTGTCACGGCGCCCTTGTCCTTCACCCCTTGCAGTGGCTGCGTCGTGGCGTCCTGCTGGATGTTCACCACGTTCGCCGAAGCGGACGGCAGATTGATCATCACCGTCGGCACCGGCTGCTGGAATTGCGCCTGCTGGTTCACCCGTGCGCCCGGCATCACCACAATCTCATCCACCACCGGCGCAATGTTCACGGGAAGATAGTTCAGGGACACAGCGTTGATGCGCGTGCCCGGCTTGAGCGTGACCTTCCATTGCGCAAAGCGAGCCTGCGGTGCGGCGATACCAGTGTCGGCCGTGACCGTCTTCCACGGGCTCCAGCCGCGGTCCGCGTTGCTGACATTGCCCGTGCGCACCGATAACTGGTAGCCGGTCCCGCTCGCATCCACATCCGCACGGCCCCATCGCGCCACCGCGCCCGCATCCTGCACATCGCTTTCCAGGCTGCCTTCCGCACTCTGCGTGTTCAGGTGGAAGAGTTTCCCGCCATTGCTTGTCCCGACGTAAAGACCGTCCGGCGCCGTCGCAAAAGCGGTAGCCTGCGACGCCTCCAGGTGCGCGATGTCGGCGAATTCGCCGTTCTCCTGCACGCGATAGATGCGGCCCCGGTTGCCCGTCGCTGCCAGCAGGCCGTCGGCCGTCCAGCGCAGCCCGTAGACCACATCGTCATGCGGCGCCCACAGTTTGCGTGCCGCGCCAGAGGGATCAAGCTCATAGACCTCCGAGCCGTCTGGCACCAGCGCGTTGTTGTTCGAAGCCTGCACCGACCCCGGCGTGACAATCGTAATCGTCGCAGTGACCGCGGCAATTCCCTGAACCGGCAGCGGCGGCAGACTGCTCTTGCCTTTCTCGCCGACAGTGGCCACATAGATCTGTCCCGCAGGCGACTCCGTCAGCGCCGTCACCTCACGCTTGGGGGCGTTGAAGAGGATGAAGCCTTTGCCTTCTTTGTCGATGCGATAGACCAGCCCATCGCCATCCGAGCCCGCCAGCAGGCTGCCGTCTTTCTCAAAGAGCAGCGCGCGAATATGCTGCTCGTCGCTCTCAAAGAAACGCTCCGCATGCGCATCCCCCGCAGGTGTGCGAACACGGTACACCGCGGCCGGGCCGCCGGTCGCAACGTACAGGGCGCCGTCCGGTCCGAAGGCGAGATCCCAGATGTACTTGGGAGCGGCATCCGGTTTCACCCCTTCCACTTTCGCGGGATCGAAGACCACTGTGGCCTTCTCCGAATCCAGGTCGGTCGATCCGGCAGGAATGCGATAGACCTTGCCGTTCGGCAGCGTAGCCGCATAGACCGAGCCATCCGCTCCCACTGCGACCGCCTGCACGCTCATGTCCTTCGTCTTGAACATCGTGGTGGACTTGCTGTCGCGCCCGATGCGCAGCACAGTGGCGGGCGAGCCTGTCGCCACATACGCATTGCCCGACTTGTCGCTGGCGATCGCCCAGACATACGTGGACGGCGTCGTCGCCGTGAGCGAGCTGCCCGGTGCGGCAGCCAGCGACCCGTCGCTCGAGATGGCGATCCCCTGCGGTCGTCCTCTCTCCCACTCCTCCATATGCGATTCGGTCCAGACTTTGGTGCCCTGCCCAAGGCAGGTCAGGGAGATAGAGCAGAGCAGGAAGGAGAGGCTCACAGCGCGAAAAGACATGTGGCTCAAGTCTAAAGCAGGCGCACCGCTTCGACCGCGCCCGATCCAGGCTGACCGTTATTTTCGCTGCGTCAGGATGATACGGTACTACCTCATGGAGACTGAATGAGCATCAACGCGCATGTAGTAAAAAGCACCATCGTCGGCGCCCTGGGCGGCCTGCTCTTTGGCTTCGACACGGCAGTCATCTCCGGCACTACCTCTGCCCTGACGCGCACCTATCACCTCACGCCTGCACTGCTCGGGGTCACTGTCTCTAGCGCCCTGCTGGGGACCGTCATCGGCGCCATGGCCGCCGGCATTCCCGGACAGAAGTTCGGACGCCGCGACAGCCTTCGCGTCATGGCCTTCTTCTACATCCTCTCCGCGATTGGCTGTGCGCTGGCCTGGAACTGGCCCGCGCTCATCTTCTTTCGCTTCATCGGCGGCCTTGGCATCGGCGGCTCCTCCGTTCTCGGTCCCATGTACATCGCGGAGATCGCGCCGCCGCAATGGCGCGGCCGCCTGGTGGGATCCTTCCAGGTCAACATCGTCCTCGGCATTCTGCTCGCCTACGTATCGAATGCCGTGATCGGCAGCATGCACTTCGGCGCGTCCGACTGGCGCTGGATGTTCGGCATCGCCGGCGTACCGGCGCTGCTCTTCCTGGCCATGCTTTTCATCATTCCCCGCAGCCCGCGCTGGTTGGTCACGCAATCCAATCTCGACGAAGCCCTTGAAGTCCTGCGCCTCACCGGCGTTCCCCAACCCAAACAGGAGCTCGATGAAATCGTCGCCTCGGTGCATCTGGAGCGATCCGACTCGGCGGACAAGCTCTTCTCCCGCCAATACCGCAAGCCGGTCATTCTGGCCATCACCGTCGGCATGTTCTGCCAGCTCGCCGGCATCAACGCCATCCTCTATTACCTCAACGCCATCTTCGCCCTCGCCGGCGCAAGCAGAGTCTCCGGAGACCTGCAGGCAGTCGCTGTAGGCGCCACCAATCTGGTTGCCACTCTGCTCGCCATGACCGTTATCGACAAGTTCGGCCGCAAGAAGCTGCTGCTGGTCGGCACCGTAGGGCTCGCTTTCTGCCTCACCATGATCTCCATTCTCTTCTTCACCCACAGCCATCTCTCCTGGCTGGTCTGGCTGCTCATGCTCTACATCGGCTTCTTCGCCATCTCGCAAGGCGCAGTGATCTGGGTCTACATCAGCGAGGTCTTTCCCAACCGCGTGCGCTCCAAGGGCCAGAGCCTCGGCAGCTCCTCCCACTGGGTCACCAACGCCATCATCTCGCTCATCTTCCCGGTCATGGCAAAGTCCTCCGGGGCCTATCCATTCCTCTTCTTCGCCGCCATGATGGTCGTCGATTTCTTCCTCGTCCTCTTCTATTACCCGGAGACCAGCGGCATCTCGCTCGAACAAATGCAGCACAAACTCGGCATTGATTAGCAGGCTGTCCCGGAGTAACTCTTCACGGAGTAACTCTTCACGATTGTTTATCCGCCCTCGATGAGCCGGCGATTAAACCCTCAGACGATAAGACCGACCCGCGTTTAGGGAAGAATCGCTGGATGAGGCAATCGTGAAGCGCCGAGTCAAGGTCAGCGCAACAATCGCCGATGACTGCAAGACGGTAATCGGCGTCAGCAGCATCGGTAAGAGTGGAAAGGACGACACCACTGGTCGCAATGCCGCAAAGAACCAATGTGTCGATGTTCTTGGCGCGAAGAATCATCGCGAGATCCGTGCCGGCGAAGGCACTGATGCGGTGCTTGGTTATAACGATTTCATCGTTTTGCGGTGCGATGATCTCCGGGATTGCTCCCAGCGGTTCCCGGAATAGCTGCTGATGCTGCTCTGAGGTTTGAATGGCAGCGAAGAGCGCATTTCGGGAACTGATCTCGGGGAATCCCGGTCGGAAACCTACCTGGACATGGATCACGGTCATGCCAGCAGCACGAGCATGTTTGAGAACACTTGCGACCCGAGCCAGAAAAGCGTCTTTAGCCTCTCGGGTGTAAATGGAAACGATGCCTGCTTGACAATCCATGCTCAAGACGGCAGTGTGGGCCGGATCCATCGTAAACGTGTCAGCCATAGTAAGTTCCTTTCGGTACAGCGCCCTGTAGCAAGGTCTGCGGTATCAGCGTCGAATCCAGGCTGAGCGGCGCATCGTGCATCGAAAGACCAAATATTAGTGAAATAGGATGAACTTAAGCCAACCTTCCCAAGCCGAGGTCCGGCGCCCTGCTAACAGTGAGGCGAATGTGCCGCCCCTT
>DASXGY010000186.1:0-2381 GCA_036488835.1 Acidobacteriaceae bacterium | reverse complement strand
CCGGTGGTGCGGAGAAGGACCACCTCCGCAGTCTGCGGATTGTCGGCCTCGGGGAGATAGAGGTCGGGGCTGGGAGCGGATTCGAGATCGTAACTGTGGACATTTTCAACGACGCCGACGACGGTGGCCCAGTCGTTGATCTCGCCGGTCTTGATGCGATGGCCGATGGCGCTTTGGCCGGGCCATTCGCGCTCGGCGAGGAGCTGGTTGACGATAGCGACGTGATGCGCGCTGTTGTCGGCGCTGGCGAAGTCGCGGCCGGAGAGCAGGGTCTGACCAACGGTGGAGAAGTAACCGGGAGTGACGTGATATGAGTCCGGATTGAGGGTGGCGTGTTGCTGACACTGATCGGGATGCGCGTCGGAGCAGAAGTCATAGCGATTGACGGCGCTCCCGAGTGGCGGATGGTTGGTGGACGCGACGGCCTCCACGCCGGGAAGCTGACGCAGAGTGGCGATGAGCTGAGTGAAGTAGAGATTGGTGCGGGTGCCATCATAGCGCGGTGTGACGCTGGTGCCGTCTACGTCGACGCCGGCCATGAGGAGATGATCGGGTTGAAAGCCGAGCGGCTGATGGAGCAGGGTGTAGACGCTGGAGATGGTCCATCCGGCGCAGGCGACGAGCACGAAGGTGAAGGCGATCTGCGCGGCGACGAGGACGCGGCCGGCGCGGCGGAGGCTGCTGCCTCCCGAGGTGCGGCCGGAACCGGCGAGGTCACGCACTAGATTGGGCTGCAGGGTACGCGCGGCGGGCAGCAGGGTGAGCAAGATTGTCACCATAGTGGTGACCAATATGACGAACGCCAGCACCCCCGGGCTGATGGTGGCGTGCGCGAGGCGTGGCAGATGCAATGCGCGGGCCTCGAGCAGCAGGCGGATCGCGCCATACGCGATGACGATGCCGGCAACGGAACCGGCGACGGCGAGGACGGCGCTTTCGAGAAGCAACTGGCGCAATAGCTGCCTGAAGGAGGCGCCGAGTGTGGCGCGAGTGGCGAACTCACGGCGGCGACGCACGCTCCGGGCGAGCAGCAGATTGGCGAGGTTGGCGCAGGCGATGAGCAGGAGCAGGCCGCAGGCAGCGAAGGTGGAGAGTAGAGCGGGGCGAGTGTCCGTGCCGGTGAGTTTGGTGATCCAGGGGAGGATGACGGGCGGCCGGCCGAGGACACCGTTGTAGTCGTTCGGGAAATCGTGGTCGAGCGTGCTTTGCACGCGGGCAAGGTCAGCGGTGGCTTCCGAGATTGAGACGCCAGGACGCAGACGGCCGATGATCCAGTAGCCGAAGGATCCGCGGTGGTCGGGGTGCTGCCAGGGGTCGCAGCCGGTGGGCACGAAGATGTCCGGCTGGTTGAGCGACTCAGTACCTTCCATGGTCTGGGACAAAGGAAGCACGCCGGTGATCTGAAAGGTGTGGCGATTGATTTCCAGCGTGCGTGCGCCGAGGGTCGGGCCGCCGCCGAGCCGTTTCCAGAAACCGCCGCTGACGATGGCTTGCGAGGTGCAGTCGCGCTCGTTGCCGGTCTGGGGAAGGTCGCCGCCCAGAGCGAAGCTCGCGCCGAGAGTGGAGAAGAAGTTCTGGGAGACTTCGACGACGTTGCCGACTTGCGTGCCCTGGGTAGTGCGGACGGTGGGCGACCAGCCGCGATAGGCGGCGATGGACTGGAAGCTGTTGCCGCGGGACTGCCAGTCCTGGATGGTGGGTATAGAGGTGGTTTCGTCAGGCACGCTGGCGACGGCAACGAGGCGGTCCGGGTGGGGGAAAGGCAGCGGCTGGAGCAGCACGGCGTCGAGGATGCTGAAGATGGCGGTGGTGGCGCCGATGCCGAGGGCGAGCGTGAGGATGGCGGTGGCTGCGAAGCCGGGGCTGTTGCGAAGCTGGCGAAGTGCGTAGCGAAGCGAGTGGACCATGCGCAGATATCCCCTGCGAGTCTAGATGCACGCAGATTGCCGTTTGCGGACGCGGGTTACGGGCTGAGCGAAGCGGAGAATGACTGCGGCAGTGAGGCGCGCTGGTGAAATCGTTGTCCGGTGGTGGACTGGCCTGTCCGAGAGTGGACACCGATTGGACACCGTTTTATGGGGACGGGAAACATGGGGATAGGCAAAGGAGAGATTCGAGGTGGGCCGCGGATTGCATGGAGAGTGATGGGATTTTTCTGTGCTATCTTTCTGCGCCATCTCTATCTTTCGATCTTTCGGGGGGACCGCGTGTTGAACTTTGTCCAGGATCTTCGTTTTGCATTGCGGCAGATGCGCCGCTCACCGGGCTTTGTGGTGACGGCGGTGTTGACGCTGGCGCTGGGGGTGGGGGCGAATACGGCGGTGTATTCGCTGCTGGACCAGGCGCTGCTGCGCTCGCTGCCGGTGAGCAAGCCCGAACAA
>DASXGY010000143.1:0-3990 GCA_036488835.1 Acidobacteriaceae bacterium | reverse complement strand
GATTGGCCATCGACCAGGATCTGATAGCCGGTTGCTGGCGCGGCATCGCCTGCAACATCCGGCACGCCGCGGCCGCCTGCTCCATTTGCCGGCGCGGGCACGTTTGCTCCGGACTGCCACGAGGGCAGCGCGAAATAGCTGGAGACGCCGCCCCCGGTAGCGCCACCACCCTGCGATAGATCGTTCCACGCGGTCTCGGTAGAGCGCACGCCGTTGGAGACGGTGAGATCGGTGCCGCCGCAGCCCAGCACGTGCGGGCTGGAGGAGGGAAAGTCTACGTGGTTGGCGCCGTCCGAGACGCCGTCCGTGGAGCCGGAGTCGCCGGAGGCCACCGTGATGGTGACACCGAGCGCCGCCGCAGACTGGATGGTGTTGTCGAAGCTGGTGAGTGATGCCGTGTCCCAGGAAGACTCCGGTCCGCCCCAGGAGATGGAGATGACCGAGGGCTTGTTAGTGGTGTCGTGGATAGCGGCAGAGATGGCGTCCTGAAAACCCTGGTTGGTGTTGGGCGCGAAGTAGACCGCGATGCGTGCGCCGGGAGCGATCGATCCGGCAACCTGAATGTCGAGGGCGACTTCGCCGTCGGCTCCATTGGGGTCGCCGGGCGAGTTGGTGCCGCCATCGACGAGCACAGCGACCACTGTGGGCGGCGTGATGCCCAGCTGGCCGAAGTAGGTCTCGATATCAGAGCTCTCATAGCCGCCGCCGAGCTCGATGAGCGCGATGCACTGGCCTTGGCCGTTGGCAGAGCTGGGATAGTCATAGGCCTTCGCCACCTGCGGCGGGGTGAAGCTGGCCTGTACCGCGTTGGGATTGGCGATCTGGCTGAGCCAGCGGATGTGCGGGCGCGCGATGGGACGTGTGTCCAGGCCAAGCACGGTTTCGATGACCGCGGATTCAGGTTCTGGCACGGACAGCTTTCCGGTGAAGGCGTGGAAGTAGCGGCCAGCGGGCGGCGGCGCGGTGTGTTCATAGTCCTGCAGGTCGATGCCGAAGGTCTGCTCCAACTGCTGTGCCGTCCCGCGCAGCCAAACGCGGCGGGCAGCGCGATCTTCGTGCACCAGCGTTAGCCCGTGGCGCGCTGCGAGCGTACGCACCTGGTCCATTGCCTGCGCCGGGGCGGCGTGCGTGTTCAGATAGTCCTCGCGGCTGAGCTGACGGCCTTTGAGACTTGCAAGATCCAGCGGCCGCGCGCGCTTGAGCACTACCGTGACCGTGATCTGCTGCTTCGCAGAGGTCTTGCCTATATGGCGACAGTTACGCGGAGCTGGGTGATCGCTGTTGGGAAAAGGGATGAGACGCACCTGACGTTGGGGGGACATGAGGAGCTCCTTGGTCTTGAGTGATGTCACTCAATAGATGCGCGATCCGGGCTCGGGAGCTACCAGGGTCCGCTATCTGCTGGATCAAGGACCGGAGGGCTCGTGCTTTCAAGTGTTTCGGGGAATGGTCCATACCGGTTCCTCAGTGGCGTTTCGTCAGTAACATTTCAGAAGGAATGGCGGGGCGCGGCAGGCAAGCGGTCGCCGTGGCTGGGTGGCTGAGAGATGACGAGGAAGCGCGCGTCTTCTCTGCCGCGATTGAAGACCTGGTGCGACGTCTGCGCAGGAACCGTGAGACCGGTCGATGGCGGGAGCTGATGCTCCTCACCGTCGAGCTCGAGGATGAGTTCGCCGGCGAGCACGTAGAAGAATTGCGTCGCGCGCTGGTGGAGGTGGCGTTGCTCGGCAGTATTGGGAGGCATGCGCTCTTCGATGATGTTGAGCGTTGCGGAGCGATGTAGATGCCAGCCGTCGCACGTCGCGGGACTGATAGCGCTCGGCCAGGTGTAATGCTCGACGTTGTGGGTGCTGGCAATTTTCATTGCGGCGGCCTCCTGCCATCAGAACAACGAGGGCGAGACGATAGCGTATACACAAAGCGCAAATGCGTCACCTGCCCTGCAGCCTTTTCTTTCCGCGCGCCGCCGCAACGTTGCAAACCTGGACGATTTCACTATCTTTATCTGTGCGAGGTGGCGCGGTTTCCGGCCGCCTCTGTCCATGGCTGGCGAATTCTTACGACGAAGGAGCAGGGATATGCGGCGGCGGGAGTTTGTGAAGGCAATGCTTGCAGCGTCTGTGAGCGCGCGGACGATGATGGGACAGAATGCGCCAGCTTCGGTGACGCCATCGGCGCCGCCGCCAATTCCCCCGCAGGCCGCACCGCTGCCTGCGCCGGGACCGCTGCCCTGGATGCGCGGGTTGCTGGAAGCGAAACCGCTGCCCATGACGCCGCTGGTGCCGGACGCTGTCGCGCATACGAAAACCTACTTCTTCACCCGGCAGCAGCTTGCCACGCTGCGGCAGCTATGCGAGGTACTGATGCCTCCGCTGAAAAGCGCGCCGGGAGCCATCGACGCGGGCGCCCCCGAATTTTTAGATTTCCTGATCTCGGTGTCACCCGCAGACCGGCAGAAGCAGTACGTCGATGGCCTGGATCGCCTAGATGCCGAGGCGAGACAGCAGTTCGGCATCCCTTTTGCCGGAGCGAATCAGCAACAGGCCGACGCACTTATCCGGCCTTGGCTGCGAACCTGGATGACCGACCATCCACCGAACGATCCCTACGAGCGATTTATAAATCTGGCACACAGTGACATCCGCACGGCAACCATCAACTCCAAGCCATGGAGTGACGCGCTGCCAGCGAATGACGAGCGCCGCTTGGAAGAAGGGTTGTACTGGTATCCGGTGGATCCGGATCTCGATCGTAATCGTTTGCGGAAAAGCTGAACGCCTGATCGCAACCGCGATGGAACCGGAAGAAAGTGGAGAGGGCTCAACGAGGATGCTGGACGAGGTAGATGTCTTGATTATTGGCTCCGGTCATTCTGGCGGAATGGCTGCGAAGGTACTCACGGAAAAAGGCATTTCCTGCGTCATGCTCAACGCGGGTCCGGTGGCCGATATACGCAAAGATACGGAGCTGCGGCAGGCCTTCACGCTTCCTTATCGCGGCTTCAAGCAGCCGGAGCAGCTGCCGCATGTCTTCCAGGCTAACGAATTCAACGCGAACACATGGGTGGACGAGAAGGAGGTCCCCTATACATACGCGCCGGCGAGTCCTTACAACTGGGTGCGCGTGCGCCTGTTTGGCGGGCGATCGCTCTTCTGGTCGCGCCAGTCCTTCCGGCTGAGCGACTACGAGTTCAAGGCGAAGTCGCGCGACGGCTTCGGCGACGACTGGCCGATCAGCCTGGCCGACTTGGCTCCGTACTACTCGAGAGTGGAGCAGATCTTCCGCGTCGAGGGCGAGCCCGCCGGGTTGCCGCAGTTTCCGGACGGCAACTTTGTGCCCATGGAGAACCCATGGGGCAACGCGATGGAACGCTTTCGCAAGGCGGGCGCGCAACGTGGCGTGCCGGTGTGCAGACAGCGCACGTCCCTCGGCGTCAATGGACTGGCAAGTTCCATCAACCTGCTGCTGCCGGATGCCTTCGAGACCGGAAAGCTTGAGGCCATCCCCAACGTCGTTGTGCGCGAGTTGCGCGTGAACCCGGCGACGGGGCTGATCCACGAGGCACACTTTGTGGACCGCATCTCGCGCCGGGAGATGTCGATCAAGGCGCGGGTCGTGGTGCTGGCGGCGGGAACGCTCGAGAGCACGAGGCTGTTGCTGAACTCGAAGATCGCAAACTCGAGCGGTGTGATGGGCCACTACCTGATCGACCAGATTTACGGCGCCGGCATCGTCTGCTCCGTGCCCGAGGCGCGCGACGGCAAGAGTACGCGCGAGTTGATGGAAGGCGCCGCGCTCGTTCCCCGCTTCCGCAATATCGAAACCAAAGAGAAGGGCTTTCTGCGCGGTTACGCGCTGAACGTGTCGGGCAGTACTCACCCCATGGACCCGAAGAATTTTGCCGCCTATGGACGAGAACTGGAAGAAAAGCTGGAGAGCTACAGCGGCAGCGGCTTCCATGTGGGCATCATGGGCGAGGTGCTGGCGCAC
>DASXGY010000137.1:0-4834 GCA_036488835.1 Acidobacteriaceae bacterium | reverse complement strand
GACTTCTACGGGCCGCGGGTGAAAAGCAGCTTTCTCGACGGCGTCTTCAACGCGGCCGCGAAGGGCGGCACGGCAAACCTGATCGCGCCGATCGATCGCCCGCATCAGTTCGTCTACGTGCCGGATGCAGGGCCGGTGGTGCTGGATCTGCTGCGGCATCCGGAGGCGCATGGCCGCTGGTGGCATCTGGCCGGTGATGGCACCGCGAGCATGCAGGAGATCGTGGCGATGGTCGGTCAGCTCGCCGGCAAGCCGATCAAGACGCGCGCGGTGGGATTGGGGATGCTGCGCGTCATCGGTCTTTTTCAGCCGGTGATGCGTGAGCTGGTGGAGATGAACTACCTGCTGACCGATCCATTCATCATGGATGACAGCGCGCTTTGCGCTCTGTTGGGCGATGTGAAGAAGACATCGCTGCAGGAAGGGCTGAAGGAGTCGCTGAAGGCTGCTGGCGGCAATTGAGGGATCGCGTTGGTAGTCATGAATCGCACAGTGCGCGGTGTCTCTCATACTGCGCGAGCAGAAATGGGTCGGTCATGCCGGCAATGTAGTCGGCAACGGTGCGTGGAGCACCCTCCAGAGCCAGCGCGGCGCTGCAGTTAGACGGCAGCAGCCCTGGATCGCGCACCAGGCATTCGTACAGCGATGTGATGATCCGGTGGGCGCGCTCATGCTCGGGCGTGACGGCATCGCTTTCGTACAGGTGTGTGCTGAGGTATTGCTTGGCCTCGCGACGCAGCGTCTCCATCTCGGAAGAAAGAGCGACGAGCCGCCGCCCTGCATCGCGCACCTGCGCCAGGTCTGATATGCCCGCTTCGGCAAGCGCCTCGCTGGTCCGTATGATCAGGTCGCCAGTGAAGGCATTGAGCATGCGCTTCAAAGATTCATCGATGAGCCGCTCCGGTACTGCGGACGGATATTGTGCCGCCATGGGAGCGTAGAAACGCTCGAAGAGCGCGACATGGGCGCGAACGTGTGCAAGGTCGAGGATGCCGGAAGAGAAGCCATCGTCGAAGTCCGCGGTGAGATAGGCGATCTCGTCGGCCAGGTCGATGAGCTGCGCTTCGAGCGGCGGCTGCTGATCGAGGAAATACTCCGCAAGCTCCGGATGTTCAACGGGATCGTAGTCGCGCGAGTGCTTGATGATGCCCTCGCGGACGCCCAGGGTGAGATTGAGACCAGGGAAGGCAGCGTAGCGCTGCTCGAAGGCAGTCACGATGCGGAGCGCGTGCAGGTTGTGATCGAAGCGCAGGCCATGGGCGTGCATTGCTTCGTCGAGCGCACGCTCGCCGGCATGGCCGAAGGGCGGATGCCCGATGTCGTGCACCAGCGCGAGCGATTCGGTGAGGTCTCCATTGAGCCCGAGCGCGGCGGCGATGGTGCGCGCCAGCTGCGTCACTTCAATAGTGTGGGTGAGACGGCTGCGGTAGTGGTCGGAGTTGCCGTGGGTAAACACCTGCGTCTTGCCGGCGAGGCGGCGAAACGCACGCGAATGAATGATGCGGGCGCGGTCGCGCTGAAAGGGCGAGCGGTAGGCGTGTGGCAGCTCGCTGTACTGCCGTGCGGTGAGCGGCTCGTTCGGATCGTTGCCGACGGCGCATGCGGCGGGCAGAGGTGCGAAGCGGGATATCACAGCTGGCTGGTTCACACGTGCGGCCGTCTAGAAGGAGGCTGCGGAATCAATGCTTATCGTCGGCGGTAGGCGCGGACTCGCGGGCCAGCTTTACCTTGGCGCTTTCGAGCTTCCTCTGCACCTTGCTCACGTCGCCTTCATCTACGTCGGCGGGCACGGTGCGCGCGTATTGCGCCAGCGACTGGTCCCACTGGGCAACGGCCAGGCGCAGGCGGCCGGTCTTCTCGTAGAGCTCACCCAGGTGGTCGTGCACCGTGGGATCGGTGGACTCACGTTCACTGGCCTTGCGCAGATTCTCCTCCGCCAGTGAGTATTGCCCCAGCTTGAAATAGGCCCAGCCAAGCGAATCGAGATACTCGTATCGCTGCGGATCGAGCTGCACCGCCTTCTGCAGCATGGCCAGCGCATCGTCAAGCTTTACGCCGCGATCGGCAAGCATGTAGCCGAGATAGTTCAAGGTCATGCTGTTGTTGGGATCGAGCGCGAGTATTTTGCGGAACTGCTCCTCGGCCGCGTCGAAGTGCTTCTGGCGCTCCTCGAGAGCGCCGCGCAGGAACAGAACGTAGCGCGAGTCGTCATCGCCGTGGGTCGGCAGTGCCGCAGCCTTATCGATGTCTGCAGAGGCTTCCTGCCAGTGTTTGAGACGCGTGTTGATCTGTGCCAATGCCAGGTACACATCCCGGTCGTCATCGTTGTGCTTGAGCTGCGCATTGGCAAGCGCGAGGCCATCCTCTGCATGCCCGGTATCGGCAAGCTGCCCGGCCAGCATCAACTGCATCGACTTGTTGCCCGGCATGGCCTTGGCGGCGTCGCGCGCAACGACGCTTGCCTTCTCGTATTCCTTCGCGTCGCGGTAGGCATCCACTTCACCCTGGTAGCCGCGTTCCGCGAACTCCCCACCCAGCGCAACCATCTGTTTGTAGGCGTTGACGGCAGCTTCGGTGTGGTTCTGTTCGCGTTCCACATTCGCCAGACGGTCAAGGAAGATAGAGCGGTTGTTCTTCTCGCCGTCGTTGTAGTGGTTGTCCGGCTTTGCGGAGCGTGTGACCAGGCCGTTCAGCAACTGCGTCGCGTCGGGATAGCGGCCGAGTGCGTCGTAGGTCAGGGACTCATTGAAGAGGATCTCGTCGGAATCGGTGGAAAGCGCCTGCGCCTTTTTGAGTGTTGCCAGGGCCTGCTCGTAGTGGCCCTCGCGGCGTTGGCATTCCGCGATGCGCGTCAGCGCTTGCGCGTCCTGCGGGTCAGCCGAGGCGATCTCCTGGTAAGCGTGCTCCGCATCCTCAAGCTGGTTGTTGTTGAGTAGTGCCTGGGCGAGTGCGCGCTTGGCATCCAGGTTGTCGGGATCCAGATCGACGGCCTGCTGGTAGGCGGTGACGGCGTTCTTCGTGTCCTTGATCTGGTCGTATCCGGCGCCCAGTGCAAAGGCAAGCTTGGCGGTGCGGTCATCTGCCGGGACGGCCTCAAGCGTCGCGATGGCGCGCTTGAGGTCGCCGCCTTCGCCATAGAGCCGTGCGAGATTGAGGGCAACGTCTTCGGAGCTGGGATCGATCTTCCGTGCTGCCTCAAACTCCTGCTGCGCCAGTTGCGACTCGTGATTGACGGTGTAGAGCTGGCCGAGCACGAGATGGCTCTCGATGTCGGTAGGGTCGAGCGCGCTGATTTGCTTGTACTCGTTGATGGCGAGATCGAGCACCTGCTGCGAAGCGCCGTTTTGCATATCGCCCAGCGAATGCAGATAGACGCGGCCGAGCAGCTTATGCGCGGCAATATTCTTAGGTTCGCGCTTGATGGTGTCCTGCGCGGTGAGGATTGCGTCGCGCACACGGCCGGTGCGGAAGTAGAGCTCGGCCAGGCCATTGTTCAGGAAGGCGGAGGTGGGGTCCGCGGTCAGCGCCAGCTTGTACTCTTCGACGGCGCGGGTGGCGTAGTCCTGGCGCCCCGTGTTCACGGCCATGTCTTCGTAGGTGTGGGCCAACGCCAGATGGTAGTAGGCCGCGCCGCGGGTTGTTTCCTGAGCAGGAACCGTGGTTGTCTCCGGCTTGGGAGGCGTCGCTGCCTTGTTGTCCGCAAACGCAATGGGCGCAGCGAGCAGCAGCGTAGCGGCGACCAGCAACGAGAACAGCCCAGGGGCGTGAGTGGTATTGGAGAGCGGGGAGGTCATGCGGTGACTGCGATTCATGCGGGGTGGGCTACCGGATGCCTGGGACCCTGGCCGGAGGAATCGCGGTTTCACCGTTCCTGCGTACCGGCCAAGTTCCGTGAAGTGTGGCTTTTCTTGACGGAAAAGCCATGCGGACAATGGCACTCTTACGCAGACCTACGGTGAAAACGCTCCAGGGCCGAGAGGGGACGCACGCTCGCCGGATCTCTCCTTCGTTCTGATAGACGATTGTACCCCCGCCAGGGATGCGGAATGGAAGAGGCAGAATCGCGAATTCCGTGCCTTTGGTGCAGCCGGGGCTCCTAATGCCGAAAGTGCCGCATGCCGGTAAAGATCATGGCGATGCCCAGCCGGTCGGCAGCTTCGATGACGGCGTCGTCGCGCACCGAGCCTCCGGGCTGAATCACAGCGGTGGCGCCGGCCTCTGCGATGGTCTCCAGGCCATCGGGGAAGGGAAAGAAGGCATCGGAGGCAGCCACCGTGCCGGCGAGGGGCAGGATGGCCTTCATGGCGCCGAAACGCGCGGCATCCACGCGGCTCATCTGTCCGGCGCCCACGCCGATGGTCTGGCCGCCGCGCGCGTAGACGATAGCGTTCGATTTCACGTGCTTGGCAACCTTCCATGCGAAGAGCAGATTGGTAAGCTCGTCGGAGGTTGGTGCACGTTTTGTCACAGTACGCAGATCGCCGGCCGTGACCGATCCGGTGTCGGCGTCCTGGAGCAACATGCCGCCGGAGACCTGCTTGAAGACGCGTGCGTGCGCCGCCGGCTTCACCACCACGAGCCGCAGGTTCTTCTTGGCGGCGAAGCGGGCGAGCGCGCCGGCGCTGAAGGCGGGGGCAGCGATGGCCTCGACGAAGAGCTTCGCGATCTCTTCCGCCGCGGCCTCGTCGATCTCGCGGTTCACGCCGATGACCCCTCCGAAGGCGGAAACCGGGTCGGTGGAGAGCGCCTTGGTGTACGCATCGAGAATGCTCGTCGCAGTGGCCGCGCCGCAGGGGTTGGTGTGCTTGATGATGGCAACGGCAGGGTCAGTGAA
>DASXGY010000096.1:0-5963 GCA_036488835.1 Acidobacteriaceae bacterium | reverse complement strand
AGATATTCCTGAGCCTGTGGAGAAAAAGCACTAGAAAACCCGAGGAAACAGGAATAAAAGCAGTAATAGCAGAGAAAACAGCAGTGAGATGGGAGCAGTGAGCCGATGAGCAATCCAGAGGAGATCCGCATTCAGTACAACGACGAGATGCCGCGCGGCGCAAAGATCAAGGTGATCGGTGTGGGTGGCGGCGGCGGCAACGCGGTGAACCGCATGATTGCGGCCAAACTGGAAGGCGTCGAGTTCATCGCCGCAAATACCGATGTGCAGGCGCTGCAGCTTTCGCAGGCGCCGGTGAAATTGCAGCTTGGCGTGAAGCTGACCAGCGGCCTGGGCGCAGGGGCGAACCCCGATGTGGGGCGGCGCGCGGCGCTGGAGGACTCCGAGAAGATCATCGAAGCCCTCGAAGGCGCGGACATGGTCTTCGTCACCACCGGCCTTGGCGGCGGGACGGGAACGGGCGCTGCTCCGGTGATCGCGTCGCTGGCCAGCGAGATGGGCGCGCTCACAGTTGCCGTGGTGACGCGGCCCTTCGGCTTCGAAGGCAAGCGGCGCATGCAGCAGGCCGAGCGCGGCATGCAGGAGCTGCTGGAGGCGGTCGACACCATGATCGTCATCCCCAACGAAAAGCTGCTGGTGGTGGCCAAGGATGCCGGCTTCTTCGAGAGTTTCCGGGTGGCGGACGATGTGCTGCGCCAGGGCGTGCAGGGCATCTCGGACATCATCACCATTCCGGGAATTATCAACCGCGACTTCGCAGACGTGAAGACGACGATGCACGGCATGGGCTACGCGGTGATGGGGACGGCGATGCGCTCGGGGGCGAACCGGGCAATCGAAGCTGCGCAGGCAGCCATGGCCTCGCCTCTGCTCGAAGCCGGTGCCATCGACGGCGCGAAAGGCATCCTGATCAACATCTCTGGCTCCAGCAATCTGAAGCTGAGCGAGGTGAACGAGGCCTCGACGCTGATCCAGAATGCAGCTCACGAGGAAGCCAACATCATCTTCGGCGCGGTGCTCGACGAGAGCATGGGCGATGAGGTGAAGATTACTGTGATCGCGACCGGCTTCCGTAAGGACCTCCCAAACCGCGAGGAGTCGTCGCGCGACGCACGCTCTATGAAGCCCGAGGCCCCTGCCTTCCTGAACCTGGATGTTCGCGGCGCGACGCCGCGTTTTGCCAGCGAGGTTGCCGCAGAAGCAGCCGGCGCGAGCGTGCCCGTGCCCGAACCCGTTGGGGCGGCGGCCTACGCCTCCGGATTCGGCGGGCAATCCTTTGCCAGCCTGGAGCCGTCGCCCACCTTCCAACCCATTGCGAAGCATCCCCCGGCGGCAAAGGAGCGCAAACCGGCGGCTACGCCGGAAGATTCGGCGATAGGCGGCTTCCTGGAGACCCTGACCGCGGACGAAAACCGGACCCGGGATCAGCGCCGCGTGGAAGAGGCGGAGCTGGAAGAGCTGGATGTGCCGGCGTTCATGCGCAACGGTGGGCGGTAGCCACGTCTCGGAATCGCTTGGACAGGCTGACGCATCCCACTAAAGCTTGGTTTCCTTCCCCCTTCCGGTACTAGTACCGAGGTAAGTACCGGCGGTGTAATGTGAAGAACGCTCAACCGGCGTGACGAGTAAGCTAAATGCCAGAAATGGGGATTGCAGGCCCGGCGAATCTGCCCGGCCTGTCGTATCTCCGCTACACTGGATACTCATCCGGGTTGAATCCAGCAGGGGCTTCTCAATGGGTCGGATCGTCTCGTTTTTCGTTACGCTCGGAGTGGCCGTCGGGCTTGCCGCCGCGGTTGTGCCGGCTCATGCCACGGCTAGCACCACCGTCCACCACCGGCGGACGGCTCGGGTGCGTTCGACTCACAGGGCAGGCCACGCTGCTACCACGGTGCGCACTCGACTGGTGCGCGGCCGGGATGGAAAGCTGCATCGCGTAGCCGTACGCCATCGCTATTACGAGCATTTCACCGGCGACTCTTACGCGGAGAACGACATCACCGCAGGGGACAACACTGCGGGTGAAGACCCTGTGGTCCGCGCGGCGGCGATTGCTGCGCTGGGCAACATGAATGGAACGGCGGTCGCGATCGACCCCAGCACCGGTCGCATCCTGGCCATGGTGAACCAGAAGCTCGCGCTGTCGAGCGGCGCCGAGCCCTGCTCGACCATCAAAGTTTCGGTCGCGCTGGCGGCGCTGGAAGAGGGCATCGTCACCAAGGACACGCCAGTGAATCTGGGCGGCTGGTCCATGACCATGACCGAAGCCTTGGCGCATTCCAACAACCTGTACTTTGAGACCATCGGGCGCCGGCTCGGTTTTGAGCGTGTCCGCCACTATGCCAACCAGTTTGGCCTGGGTGAGTTGGCGGGATGGAACATCCCCGGCGAACAGCTCGGTGTGTATCCCAACCAGCAACTGCCGGAAAAATTGGGCGGAGTCGGCCGCATGTGCTCCTTCGGCCAGAGCATTTCGATGACGCCTCTGCAGCTCGGTGCATTAACAGCCGCCATTGCGAACGGCGGCACGCTCTACTACCTGCAGCATCCCACCACGCCTGCTGAGGCGGTCAATTTCACGCCGCGCGTGAAACGCGTGCTGAACATCAAGCCCTTTATTCCCGACGTCGCCAGCGGAATGGGCGGTGCCGTGGCCTATGGCACGGCGCGCTCGCTGCGGGCGAACTTCAACGAGCTTCCCGTGCTGGGCAAGACCGGCACCTGCTCCGACAATGGGACGCGCTTTGGCTGGTTCACCTCCTATGCGGATACCAACTATGGCCGCATCGTGACCGTGTTCTTCCTCGAAGGCGGCAGGCCGACCTTCGGCCCCAAGGCGGCCGAGCTGACCGGCGTTTTCTACCGCAATCTGTGGGAGCACAGCTACTTTGCGGAGAAGAATCCATCCGAGGCTCCTGCGGCCGGCGCTATGGGCCAGCCAGCTACGGCGACTGGCGTGATCCAGTAGCCTGCGCAAGTCGATTGTCATAACGGCCTCCGAGTGGAGGCCGTTATCATTTATGACGTGACTCTGCATCCCACTTCAGCATGAAGATTCTGACAGCGGCCGAAATGCGCGCTGCCGATGCGGCTACGACGGCCGAGCACGGCATACCCTCCATGTCGCTGATGGAGAATGCCGGCGCGGCGGTGGCGCGATTCGTGTTGCAGGAATTGCCGGACGTGGAACGCATCGTTGTGCTCTGCGGCAAAGGAAACAATGGCGGTGACGGATTCGTGGCTGCGCGGATTCTGGCTGAGGCCGGCGGCGATGTGGCCGTGCTGTTGCTGGGGCGTGCTGCGGATGTAAAGGGCGATGCGCGCACGGCGCTGGAGCGGCTGAGCGCGGCGGAGCTGGTACCGCTGGAAGCTCCGGACGAAGGCGCGTTTGCCGCCCCCCGAATAACCGAATTGCTGGATAGCGCAGAGCTGTTTCTGGATGCGGTGCTGGGCACGGGCTTCCGTCCGCCGGTGCGAGGCGTCGTCGCAGCGATGGGCGAGTGGCTGGCGGCTCACCGCGAGACCCCGGTGGTGAGCGTGGATCTGCCCTCGGGGTGGGATGCCGATAGCCGGGAGATGCAGCAGCAGGGAGCCTACCGGTCGGATGCTGTCGTGACGTTTACCGCGCCCAAGCTGGCGCATGTTTTTGGCTTTCTCACGCGGGGGCCTGTTGTGGTGGGGGAGATCGGCTCGCCGGATGCGGCGGTGCGGTCGGCAACCGGGCTGCATTGGGCGGGAAGCGCGAAGCGCATGACGGAGACGCCACGCTGGCCGGACAGCAACAAGGGCAAGTTTGGGCATGTGGGCATCATCACGGGGGCGCGGGGACGGGCTGGTGCGGCCGCGATGGCGAGCTATGCGGCGCTCCGGACGGGCGCGGGCCTGGTGACGGCAGCCGTGCCGGAGTCGATCCTGAACACAGTTGCGGCGATCGCGCCGGAGCTGATGACCGAGCCGCTGGCCGAAACCGCGAAGGGCGGCATCGCGCTGCGCAATCTGGATGGAGAGCGAGGCCGCGCGCTGCTGGAGAAGCGCACCGTGGTGGCGATTGGGCCGGGGCTGGGGCAGGAGTTGGAGGCGCAGCAGTTCGCCCTGCGGCTCATTGAACTATGCGGCAGCGGAGAAAAGCCGATTGCGATGGTGCTTGATGCCGATTGCCTGAATGCCATCGCGCAACACAAGTACAAGCTCGACGGAAGTGGCCGAACCATCGTGTTGACACCGCATCCGGGTGAGATGGCGCGGCTGGTGGGGAAGAGCATTCCCGAAGTGGAAGCGGACCGCGAAGACATCGCACGCGCCTACGCTACCGAACATCACGTCACGTTGGTGCTGAAAGGCTGGCGGACGCTGATTGCACATCCCGATGGACGCATCGCCGTCAACACCACCGGCAATCCCGGGCTGGCGAAGGGTGGCAGCGGCGACATCCTGACCGGCATTACAGCGGCCATGCTCGCGCAATACAAGGAACACGCCGCAGAAGCAGTCGAGGCGGCGGTTTATCTGCATGGGCTGGCGGCGGACTTCGCTGTTCTCGAGCGGGACGAGCACACGCTGCTGGCCACCGAGGTGTGTACCTATCTGGACCACGCCTTTCGTTTCCGCGCCACGCAGCGTGACGAAATTACCTGGTTGCAAGGACTGCCGGGTATGCTGGAGCAGCAACGACATGAGGGTACGCCATGACCGCAGGGCCGACCGAATTCATGACTCACAGCAGCGCGGAGACGATCGAGGTTGGACGGAAGCTGGCAGCTTTATTGGCGCCGCCGCAGTTCTTGATCCTGCGCGGCGACCTGGGCGCGGGCAAGACCACGCTGGTGAAGGGGATTGCCGAAGCGTTCGACGCGGCGGATGCGGACGAGGTGACGAGCCCGACCTTCACCCTGATCCACGAGTATGAAGGCACGCGCGAGCACGACGGCAAGCGCACGCCGGTGCGGCTCTATCACCTGGATCTCTACCGTATCGAGAGCGAGCGCCAGTTGGAGACGCTGGGGCTTGACGATCTGCAGACCAATGACAGCATCGTGCTGGTGGAGTGGGGGGAGAAGTTTCCCAGTGTGGTGAAGCGCAGCCAGGGGGAGATTGTGATGACATCGCTGGATGGTGACAAGCGGCGGATCACGCTCAAGATGAAGCCGTCGCCCGCCGCTGTTGCCGCTAAAAGCCCATGATGTTGTAGCCGCAGTCCACGTAGGTGACTTCGCCGGTGATGCCGCTGGCGAGGTCGGATAGCAGGAAAATAGCGGTTGAGCCGACCTCCGATTGCTGGACATTGCGGCCCAGCGGCGAGCGCTCTTCGTGCGATTTCAGCATCAGGCCCAGGCCGCCGATGGCGCGTGCGGCCAGCGTCTTGATCGGGCCGGCGGAGATGGCGTTAACACGGATATTCCTGCGCCCGAGGTCCGCGGCAAGATAGCGGACGGTGGCCTCCAGCGCGGCCTTGGCCACGCCCATCACGTTGTAGTTGGGAACGACTTTGGTCGATCCGTAATAGGTAAGGGTCAGAATGCTGCCGCCGCCGGTCATGAGCGGCACGGCTGCGCGGCTGAGCGCGATCAGCGAATAGACGCTGATGTCATGCGCGATGCGGAAGTCCTCCCGCGAGGTCTGGAGGAAATCGTTCTTGAGCGCATCCGCGGGAGCGAAGCCGATGGAGTGGACCAGGATGTCGAGCTTGGCGTGCTTATCCTTCAGAGTTGCAAAGAGCTGGTCGATCTCGGCGTCGTTCGACACGTCGCACTGATAGGCCTCGGCTCCGGGCAGCTCGGCAATCATGTCCTCGGCTTCCAGCTTCAGCCGCTCGTTCTGATAGGTGATCAGCAGCCGTGCGCCAGCCTCGTTCAGCTTCTGGGCGATGCCCCACGCAATACTGCGTTTGTTGGCTACTCCGAAGACAATGGCGGTGCGGTCTTTCAAATCGATCATGCGGTGCTTTCCTTCCCGTTCCTTACCAG
>DASXGY010000065.1:0-7231 GCA_036488835.1 Acidobacteriaceae bacterium | reverse complement strand
CGAGCCTGGCGTCGACCCCTTCTCCATCTACCGCGCCCTCCGCATCGTCAACCCCTCGCCCTATATGTACTTCCTCCGCTTCCCCCGCCGAATCTCAGGCGCGAAGTCCGCGAAGGAAGAAGCCACCCACATCGTCGGCTCCTCGCCCGAGCTTCTCGTTCGCGTGGAAGGTCGCCGTATCGAGTACCGGCCCATCGCCGGCACTCGCCCGCGCGGTTCGACCGAAGAAGCGGACCTGGCCGCCGAGCACGAGATGTCCACCGATGAGAAGGAGCGCGCCGAGCACGTGATGCTCGTCGACCTGGGCCGCAACGACGTCGGCCGCGTCAGCGAATATGGCACCGTGAAGGTGACAAATCTCATGCACGTCGAGCGCTACTCCCACGTCATGCACCTGGTCAGCGATATCGAAGGCCGGCTCAAGCCGGAACTCTCCGCTGTCGACGCGCTCCGGTCCTGCTTCCCCGCCGGAACCCTCTCCGGCGCGCCCAAGATCCGCGCCATGGAGATCATCGAGGAGCTCGAGCCCACGCGCCGCGGCATCTACGGCGGCGGCGTCTGCTACGCGGACTACTCCGGCAACCTCGACTCCTGCATCGCGATTCGCTCCATGCTGGTGAAGGATGGTGTCGGCTACATCCAGGCCGGCGCCGGCATCGTCGCCGACTCCGTGCCCGAGCGCGAATACGAAGAATGCCTGAACAAGGCGCAGGCCGTCCTCCGCGCCGTGGAGCGGGCACGTAACAGCTGAAATCAATCGCTTTGCGCCGCTGCCATCCATTTTCGGTGGCCGCCACAATCCCCTTGATTACCAACGTTTCCCGCCTCTTGGCGCGACGTTCTCACCGCGAGTGGATTAGTGTGGAGGGCGCACCGCTCTGCGCTCCCCTCAGACGGAGTGCCGGTCAAATAAACGTAACCAGCGAGGATTACATATGGGCTTACTCGACAATCTCGAATCCCTGGCGGGCGGCGCGTCGTCGGGCGATCACGCCTCCGTCGCAACCGAGCTGATGAATGCCGTACAACAGCATCCCGGCGGCCTCTCCGGCATCCTGCAGAATTTCCAGCAGAACGGCATGGGGGACCACGTCAACTCCTGGCAGCAGCCGAACCAGGAAAATCAGCCGATCACGCCCGACCAGGCGCAACAGGGACTCGGGTCAGGCGTCATCGATTCCATCGCGCAGCGCACCGGGCTTTCGCCCACCATGGTCAAGGGTGCGGCGGCGGTGATTCTGCCCATGATGGTTGCCCACTTCGCGCAAAATGGCGGCGTGAATCAGCAGCCCAGTGGGCTCGCCGGCCTCGCCTCGGGCTTTCTCAGCAAGTTTGCTTAGCTGCTTGGCGCGCACCCGATCGTGCTGGCATCCCCGGGGGCAGGTGCGCGCCTCAAACCTGAAAACAGTCAGGAGTCTTGCATGGCAGATCTCAATCAGCTCAAGCAGAAGTACCAGCCGGTCATCGACACCATCCAGAGTTTCAGTGCGGAGGGCGCAACCATCCAAGACGTCAGCCTGGATGGAGACAAGTTGCACCTGAAAGCCTCTGTGCCATCGCCCGTTGTCGCCGATCGCGTCTGGGACGCAATCAAGAAGGTCGACCCCACCTACTCCGATCTCCACCATGAGATCACCACCACCGGCACCACGCAGTCGTACACCATCCAGTCCGGCGACAACCTCTCGAAGGTCAGCAAACACTTTTACGGCGACGCCAACAAATACGAAAAGATCGCCCAGGCTAATGGCATTGCGGACGCGAACAAGATTCGCGCCGGCCAGACCATCACCATTCCTGCGTGATCGCGCAGGGGAATCGGGACCGGTACACTAAAAGGGAGCGACATCTCGCTCCCTTTTTATGGTCTTCGTTCTCGACAATTACGACTCCTTCACCTACAACCTGGTGCAGTACATGGGCGAACTGGGCGCGGAGATGACCGTGCGCCGCAACGATGAGCTCACGCCGGAAGAGATCGAGTCGCTCCATCCCGATCGCATTTTGCTGTCGCCCGGCCCCTGCACACCGCAGGAGGCAGGCGTCAGCATCCCGCTCATTCAACACTTCGCGGGCAAAGTGCCGATCTTGGGCGTGTGTCTCGGCCACCAGGCCATCGGCGCAGCCTTTGGCGGCAACGTGGTGCGCGCGCCGAAGCTCATGCACGGCAAGACCAGCGAAGTGATCCACGACGGCCGCACCCTCTTCAGCGGCATCGCAAGTCCCATGACCTGCACCCGCTATCACTCGCTGATCGTTGCCGAAGATGGCCTGCCGCGCCAGCTCGAGATCACCGCCCGCACCGAGGACGGCATCATCATGGGCCTCCGCCATCGCAAATATCCGGTCGAAGGCGTGCAGTTCCATCCTGAAAGCGTGCTCACCCACGACGGCAAGCAGCTCATCAAGAATTTCCTGGAGATGTAAAGCCTCTACTCAATCACCGGCTTGCCGTAGTCCGGAACCTCCCAGCCTTCATACGCAGACATCACCGTCGTCTTGCCCTCAGCACTCCCACTCATCTTGCGCGCAAGCTCGGGAAACTGCTTCTTCAAACCCTCATCCTGCGCCCACACCGGCGCGTCGACAATCCGGTAGTGATAGGTCACGTCGGATGCCTTGCGCTTGTCTTCCACACGCAGCGGCGTGAAGCTGTCGACCGATGTCACGTCGCGGTGACCGAAGCAGAAGCGGCCCTTCGCGCGCGTGCCGAGTGGCGTCAGGTCATAGCGCACCAGCTTGAATGCGCCGTCTTCCGTCCGCTTCAGCAAGCCAGCGGTCGCAAGCGCATCCATATCCTTCATCTCCGCCTTCTCGCCCACTTTCACTTCGTCGGGGAACTTCTGAGCAGTCACGAACAGGCACTCATCGCGGCCGTTGTAGAAGTACGCATTGATGGCGCGTTGGAAATTCTCGTTGCTGGCCTGAGTTTTCTTCCGGGCACAGCCACCCAGCACAAGCGTGACCAGCGCAGCAGCAGCAAGCGCGCTGAGCTTGCGGTTAAGTTTTGATACGACGCGCTTCTGGACGCCTTCGTTCGGATGCATCTCGCTACAGATTCCAACGCGGGATCGAACGTTGCCCTGAACGTTACCCTAGCAGCGCAGCGGCACGGAGCAGCTCAGCGGCACGGACCAGCTAGCCCGGCCGGCGGCACTCCATGCCGAGGCAATTCTCCCAGCGGCCTGCATCCTCCACCTCGGCAAAGCGCGGGTCGGGGTTGTCGCCGATCTGCGCGCGGCGGATCGCGGTAAAGCCTGCATCCGCGAGCTCGCCTGCCATGTTCTTCTCATCCCACATCCAGAGGTGGCTGCTGCGTCCGAAGAGCGCCTTCAGCAGCCGCGACGCTCCCTTTCCCTGCGCATCGACCCCCAGATAGGACTCGCGCATGAACCTGCTGGCGGCGTCGGCATCGGACGACGCCGTATAGCTGCGCACCAGCCCCTCCAGATCCGGCAGCACGAAGCGAAATGTGCCGCCCGGCGCCAGATAGGTAAAGACATGGCGCAGCGTGATGCGGAATTCGTCGAGAGCCAGGTGCTCCAGCACGTGCGAGCAGTAGACTGCCGCAGCCGATCCCGGCGCGACCGGCAGGCCCCTGATAACGTCGCCATACTCAATATTGCGGGGATAGTCCGGAAAGCCGCGCTTGAGCAGCGCCGGCTTCAGCACAGGCAGATGGCGCTCAATCCAGAACGCCGGCCCCGCGTCGAAGTTGCGCCAGGTAGCGGGAGCGCAGAGGCCGCAGCCAAACTGGATGTAACGGCCCGCGCCAGGCTGGCTCCTCGTCTCAATAGGAACGAATCCAGACGCTGTCCCGGATCGCTGCGCCTGATCTGCTCCGGCGCCGTTCTGCTCGATGCTCAACTCTGTCTCTGCCTCCGGAAGCCGTGCGCGTTGGGCTCGCTCCATGCGTCGCTACAATGGTAAGAGCGATTCCATGACCATGTCCTACCCGGTTTCAGGCCGAGCGGCTTTGCTGAACGAAAGAGCCGCGCCCGGTTTTCTCACTTCTCAACATCTCGATCTCGTGAGAAATCCCAGCTCTAAGGGAAACATATCTGCTGACTAAGACCATGCCAAATTCGTGGCATACCCGGCGGCGGCTGCGCTTCTTTGCCGCGCTGAGCTCTGCTCTGCCTCTCGCAGCGCAGACTCCCAATGCCACCCCCTACATCGCCAGCACGCGCGCCCAGGCGCTGCAGGCAGCGGGCGTGCAGGTCTCCGGAGATGTGCATCTCGGCAATGGCGACATGCAACTGGGCAACGGCAGCACCATCACCGCCGGCAGCGAGACCGTGCCCATCGCACTCACCCGTGGCGGCGAGCTCAAGCTATGCGCCACCACCAGCATCCATCTGTCCCGCGACCGCTCCATCCAGGCGCCCGATGCCTCCGGCCTGATGCTGGGGCTCGACCGCGGCGCCGTCGAAGCACACTACGAAACCAGCAAATACTCTGACGTGCTGCTCACCCCGGACCTGCGCATCCTCATCTCTGGGCCCGGCGAGGCTGACTTCAGCATCCGGGTCAGCAACCAGGGCGACACCTGCATCGACAACCGCGGGCCCAACGCACCCTACATCACGGTGAGCAGTCAGCTTGAGGGCGGCCTCTACCGGGTGCAGCCAGGCCAGCACGTCAGCTTCCAGCACGGCAGCCTGCGCGAGGTGGTGGACACCGAGCATGAGCCCTGCGGCTGCCCCGCGCCGGTTTCCGTGGCCGATGCAGGCACGCCTTCGCCCATTGGTGCAGCGCCGGGCCATCATGTCGGCGGACCCTCCTCGACACCCGCCGATACGGCATTTCCACTCGCCGTCAGCGAGGGGCTGGCGAAGCCGCCCTTACCGCCGACCACGCCCGTCGCCGAACCCGGCGAGGTGCACGCGCAGGTCGCTGTGCCCTTCCACTACAGCGGCAACCTGCCCACGGTGAGCGACACCACCGGCACCGCAGAGCCTGTGGATGCCGCGGCGGCCGCGATCCCGCCACCATCGCCAGCCGCACCGGCTCCAGCACCCTCGAACATGCCTGCGCCTAGGCCCCCGGCGCCCCCTCCTGGCTCATCGCCCGTGGTTATCGCCGCGAAGCCCGCGCCAACAGCCATCGCCCAGGCTCCCGCGCATACGCCCGCATCGAAGCAGCCGGTACGCACCTTCTTTCGCCGGGTAGGGCACTTTTTCTCACGAGTCTTTGGAGCTGAGCAATAGGGAGCCGAGCAGTGCGGGCCCAAGCAGTAGCCGGCAAGCCGGGCTAGCTGGTCGCGTTGGTAAGCGGGCCGTTGTCGCCCGCCTTCACCTTGTCCGTACAGGCAATCATCACAACCTTCGCCGGTGCGCTCGCCTCGTTCCCGGTAATCGTGCTCTCGTCCAGGTTACGCAACACGATGGCTCGCGGCTCAGTTCCAGCGGGTCGCAATCTGTCGCAATCGCCGAAGCGGTTCGACTCCACATCCAGCCAGCTCGCACCGGCGCAATAAATGGCCGGGCCGCCCAACTGCGAGAAAACGTTGCGCTGCACAGTAATGCCTTCGTTAATGCGGTTCGGGCTGGCGGCAGGGTTGTGCTCAACGTGGGGTTCAGGTTGGGGTTCTGGTTGGGTGTCGATCGTGATCGCGGCGCGCTCTTCCCTCGGCGTGAGAGTGAGCCGCGCAAAGTTGCAGTCACTAAAGTTGCAATCCGTGATGTGGACGTTCTCCACCACCGGCCCGCGCATGTGTTCCAGATCCGGTGCCAGCAGAATTGCAGGGCCGGCATAACCGCTGAAGGTGCTGTTGCCGATGCGGGCGCGCGACTGCGCGATCAGCCCGGTGTATGGGCCGCCGCGGAACTTGCAGTCATCCATCTTGAGCTGCAACTGGTTGGTCGCGCTCAGGCAGAACAGCGTGCCCTTGCCAATCGCCGGAGATAGCGTTTCGCTGAAACTCAGTCGCATGCCTCCAGGCGCCGCTTCGGCTTTGGTAACAGCAATCTCGCCCAGCAGCTTCAGGGTGGCCGCCTCGCTGATCTGCATGTATGTGCCCTGCTGCGGGAGCAGCCACGCGGGTACGGGCTTGCCGTCCGTGCTGGCCAGCAGCGCACTCTGTGGATCGGTCACCTGGCTCACGCGCCAGTACGCCTGCTGCACGCGCATCCCGGCGCCCGCGGTTCCCTGGATGAGCGCGTGCTGCACGCTCGCGGTGCCGGTGCAGTCCAGAATCTCGACTCCGTCCCCGCAGCTTGAGATCAACCGCCCGCTGCCGGGATGCGGAATCACGCGCACTGTATTCAATGTGATGTCGCGGCAGCCGGAGAGCACCACCGCCGCACCCGGTGCGGTGTGGAAGATCACTGTCTCCAGCAGAATCTGCTCACAACCTTCCAGACGCAGCGCCGCCGTATCGCTCGCGGGATGAACCAGCACGATGCTGTCTCCTACTTTGAAAAACGCACGCTCTGCAAGCGCAATCTCCAGCGTCTGGCTGCCTTTCAACTGCACGGCTCCAACGTCGTAAACATTCACGCCGCTGGTGATTGGACTCTTGCCGTGGCTCTCGAAGCCGAGCAGCGCCTGGACGCGCTCTGTTCCATCGACGGGATAGGAGGGATCGACCGCAACTGTCACGCTTCGATCTCCGACAGCGCGAACGATGCCCTGCGAAAACGGCGAACGCGTCCAGTCAACGGTGATGTCGTGGACCTCGAGATCTTTGCAGTCTGTCAGCCGAAGAGGTTGCGTTGCGCCGGCAAAGGAGAGCTCTGCGCCATTGCCGAATATCTCCAGGCCCTCGTATCCGCGAAAGTCCATCAGAACCGCATCCGATGCGGCAAAGCTGTACTTGCCGGCCGGAAAGACCAGCCGCGCATTGCGCTTCCCCAGCGTTGCCATGGCCTTCTGAACCGCCCCCGTTGCATCTTTCTGGCCCGTCGGATCCGCTCCGAAATCCACGACGGAAGCCCGCCTTGCGCTTCCTGCGGGCGTCTCCACCAGCGGCCACGCACGGCGTCCCATGGCCAGCACCGCGCCGCCGGTCACGGTGGCTCGCGCCATGTAACCCAGAAACTCGCGACGCTCCATCATCGGCAGCTACTCCTCCAAGGGTCACTCTCGGGTGCACTCTCGGCATTCGGAGGGGCCGGCCGAACGCCGTGGTGCCGCCACCATAGCAGTCATGCTGCTGCGCTACAATTCAACTTTAGGTGCGGCCCCGCCCCTCGACCGCCACCCCAGCCTCGCGGCATCTCAACCACTC
>DASXGY010000050.1:0-5226 GCA_036488835.1 Acidobacteriaceae bacterium | reverse complement strand
CTGCGAAAGCACCCACGCAACGCTGAGGCGAAGCTTGCGGTAAGAGCTCTTGCGCAAGTCCCATCGTTCGCCTTGGCGAATGTAGATAAGATCATGGACAACGACCGTCTCCGATTCGTATTCAAGAAAGCACATCATGATGCGTTCGCTATCACTGCGGATGGGCAGAAAGCGATCGAGACCATAACGCTCTTCCGCGAGGTCTCGAAAGCTTAGAACGAATTTTCCGTGAGGCACTAACAGCGCGCTTACCTGCTTGAACAAGTTTGTGATGCACTCGGTGCTGGGCAGATGGGGGATGATGTCTCCCACGCAGACTGCAACGTCAACTTGTGCCGGTAGCGCGGGACATGTTGCCAGGGCGCAAAGATCATGTTGGACGGTGCGGATGGGCAGTCCAGTGGCGTGCTGGTCGAGTTCCCCCAACAACTGCGCATTGGCATCAATTGCGGTGATCGAAAAACCCAGCTGAGCGAGCGCGATGGACTGCGATCCGGGACCACACCCCAAATCGAGCGCCTTTCCCGTTGTTGACGGAGCGATGCCAGACCGTACCAATAGCTCGTGCTGATGGGCGACCTTTTCTGCGAACGGGCCGGACATCCATGTGTAATGGTCCGCAAGAAAAGTCCTATAATGCTCGACCGCGCTCAGGGGTGACATAGCCACATCGCGGCGATTTCCGGGTCTGCGATGAATAGTGCGCCACTCGTGGTCACACCCTCGAAATGGAAGACTCCTATGTCGATCCTGTTCATAAGGCCGTTTTACACTGTAACCGACCCCCCGGCCCCCCAATCAAATGGACACGTATCGGTCCGCCTGAAAGGCAATGGCAAGAAATGAGAACCAAACCGCTTCTCGCCGGGATACGGCCCCAGCCTGGATGGCTTCCCGGCAAAACGCAAGCAGAGCGGAAGAGAACAGATTTTTCCGGATGCTACGATGAGCGCGCTCCATCGATTTCTATCTCTGGCGGGAGAACGACCTTGCGCACGCACGATTCGCAACACAACCACCTGATTTCATTCTGGGGCGGCCGTCGGCTTGCTCTGTGTGCGACGTTACTGATTCTGGTATGTGTGGCCGGCTGCAGCCCCAAATCGGCGCCTGAGCCGAAGCTGCGCATCAGCATGATTCCGACGACGGACCCCGGCAAGGCTCTGCGCGAGAATCAACCTCTGCTGACGTACTGGGCGAAGCAGACAGGCCGGACACCGGAGCTGACAATACCGACCAGCTACGCTGCGGTAGTCGAGGCGCTCGCGAATGACAAGGTGGACATCGCTTACCTGGGTGGATTCACCTATGTCCAGGCCTCAGCCCGCGCTGGAGTCAAGCCGCTGGTGCAGCGCTCCATCGATCAGCAGTTCCATTCGGTCTTCATTACGCCGGCCGGCTCGAAGATTCATTCCCTGGCGGATCTGCACGGACACTTCGTCTTCGGCGACGTAAACTCGACCTCCGGACACCTCATGCCGCTCTACTATATGCAGCAGGAGAAGGTCGACCCCGAAGTCATCAAGAACGCCAGCTACAGCGGCGGTCACGATGCCACGGCACTTGCCGTTGCCAATGGCAAGGCAGAGGCGGGTGCGATGGACGAACAGGTTTATAGGAAAATGATCGCAAACGGGCAATTGAAGCCAGGGGCGGTCCGGGTGTTCTACACCACGCCCCCTTTCTTCGATTATGTTTGGGTAGCGAACAAGAATCTCGACCCGAAAATCGCGAACGCCTTTGCGGACTCCATGAAATCGTTGAGCCCAAATCAGCCTGCTCAGAAGGAACTGCTCGACCTTCTGAACGCGAAGGGCTACGTGGTAGCGAATGACGCCGATTATGGAAAGCTGCGCGATGCAGCGAAAAGTGCAGGACTTTTGCATTGATCTACAGCCTGAACAACGTCGGAAAGGAGTTTGGCGAGGGGAGACATCGCTCTGTTGCTATCCGCAATGTAACCCTGCATGTCTCCCCGGGCGAGCAGATTACCCTCATCGGCCCCTCCGGTTCCGGCAAGACGACACTGTTTCGCTTGATGAACGGCAGTCTGTTTCCTTCGAGCGGCAAGCTGCTGTATTGCGAGAGCGATCTGGCGGCAACAAACCCTCGACAGTTGCGCGAAATGCGGCGCAGGATCGGCAGCATCTATCAGCAGCACTATTTGGTGGCGGGGATGTCCGTGTTGGCTAACACCCTCAGCGGCGCACTGGGGCGCTGGGGCATAGTCAGTACATTGCGCAACCTCGCCAGCCCGAGCGCGGTGGAGGTGGAACGAGCAGAACGCTGCCTGGAATCGGTTGGGCTGGCCGACAAACGACGGTTCTGCTGTGAGCAACTCTCCGGTGGCCAACAACAACGGCTGGCGATTGCCCGCACGTTGATGCAGGAGCCCGAAGTAATTCTTGCAGATGAGCCTGTCGCTTCGCTGGATCCCGTGCTCTCAAACGAAATTCTGGAGTTGCTGGTTCGCTTGACCGAAGAGGCAAAGCTGACCCTGTTGACCTCGCTGCACCAGGTCGACCTGGCGCTCCGGCATAGCAAGCGGATCGTGGGCCTGCGGTGCGGAGAGATCGCCTTCGATGCCCCAAGCAAGGACGTGGATCAGCACTCGCTCGCGCAGCTCTACCGGAGCGCCCGCGATCATGATGCGGGTCCCGGTGGTGATCTATCCCAGGAGCGAGGAGGAGCCTCGCATGGCGCAGATTCTGGTCAAAAGGGCGCCTGCATTCGCTGATACGCATGGCGGCTCGCTTCGCGCGTGGCGACTCCCGGCATCTGTTGCTGCACTGCTGCTCTGGGCGGCCTGGACTTCGGGAATCGACCTGCGCCTATTAGTCTCCGGGCAAACTTGGGCGGCGCTCTTCGATTTTCTCCGGCGTCTCTTTCCTCCCGACCTCTCGCTTTCCTTCCTTGGAACCGCTTTGCGTGCGACCTGGATGACGTTCGCAACAGCGGTCATCGCTACCGCCGCCTCCTCGCTGCTCGCGCTCCCGCTGGGCATCCTGGCAAGCGGCCGACTATGGAGGACGGGAACCAACAATGCTCGGGCCGGCTCCTGGATGCGGCCCGTGAGCTGGACGGTTCTCCACGGCATGGGCGTGGTTCGCTCTGTGCCCGATCTGGTCTGGGCGCTGCTTTTCGTTGCTGGCATCGGGCTGGGTCCCACGGCCGGAACGCTAGCGCTTGCGGTTTCCTACACGGCACTGTTAGGGCGCGTGTATGCCGACGTCTTCGACGAGACCGATGTCCGCCCTCTCGAGGCTTTAGGGGCCCTTGGGGCAACCCGCCTCCAGGTCTTCCTCTTCGGCATTCTTCCGCAAAGCCGGGCGATTCTCACCTCTTACACGCTTTACTCATTCGAGTGCAGCGTTCGCTCGGCGGCAGTCCTGGGCTTTGTCGGGGCAGGCGGATTGGGCTACGAGATCAGCCTGTCCATGCGCCTCTTTGAGTTCCCGCAGGTGCTCACCCTGATGGCCTGCTTCGTACTGCTGCTCTTTATGGTAGATCTGGCGAGCCGAGGCTTGCGCGAGCGGCTGCAGGCAAACCCTGAGACGTCGCCCGATTCCGGAGGAGGCGGTGTGTTTCGGCAGTCGCGCCGCCCTTGGCAGAGGGGATTGCTCGCGGCGGCGGTGTTCTTTCTCTCTCTCTCTCCGGCGGGCATTACGCCAGCCAGCCTGCTCCAGAGCGACACGGCGCGCAATTTGCTCCACTTTGCTCAGCAGTTGCTGTCGCCGGAGACCTCCCCGTCGTTCTTACGCGAAGTCGTCCGCCTCACACTCCAGACCATCAGCATCTCGGTGATAGGAACAGCCTCCGGAGCGATGCTCGGTCTGCTGCTGGCGCTGCCGGCCACACGTCTTCGGGCCGCCCGGCATGAGTCGCTCGACCGATCCTGGAACCGTAAGATACAGAGTGAGGCCGTCTTCTGGGCTGCCCGCATGACGCTGAATCTGCTGCGTGCCATCCCCGAGCTGGTCTGGGTATTGATCTGCGTCATTGCGGTCGGATTCGGACCGTTCGCAGGGTCGATCGCATTAGGCCTGCACACCGGCGGAGTTCTGGGCAAGCTGTTTGCCGAAACCATGGAGGAGAGCCCTCAGGAGCAGGTTGAAGCCATGCTGGCTTTGGGGGCAAGCCCGTTGCAGTGCATCTTCTGGGCACTCCTGCCGCAAGCCTGGCCCATGATGTACCGCTATGTGCTGCTGCGCTGGGACATGAACTTGCGCGCAGCAACCATCCTGGGCCTGGTTGGCGGCGGCGGTCTCGGTCAGGCCCTCTACAACGATGTCCAGCTAGCGGACTACGGTAAGGTCTCCACCTTGATCGCGGCGGTGATGGTCTTGGTCATCGGCTCGGACTGGCTCAGCCGGCCGACTGCGCAACTTGAGGTGCAGACATGAGCGGTCCCGATTCCATGGCTCGTTGTGTAAGACTTGAGGGAGGCATGTCGACAGAAACGAAAGCCGTGCAACAGCAGTTCGCGCTCGGCCTCGGCCTGACGAACGAGTGCAATCTCGCATGCTCGTTCTGTTATCGGGATCCCGCGCGTCTCGACCGCATCTCGCTCGAGCAGGTGCAACGCGTCATCGCCGCGCTCCCGGTGCGCTCGGTCAATCTCGGCACCGGTGAAAACGGCATGCATCCGGACTTCCACAACATCATCGGCTGGCTCAAGGATCAGCCCCTGCGCATGACCATGACCTCCAATGGACACAGCGTGGAGCTGCTCACGGACGAGGAGCTGACCTTCTTCAGCGACATCGAGTTCTCGCTCGACTATGACAATCGCGCCCAGCAGAATGGGCAGCGCGGTGCAGGCAACTGGGAATTAGTGCATCGTCAGGCTGCGCGGTGCCGCAACACTGGCGTTCCCGTCACCATCATCGCGGTCATGATGAAGTCTAACTACAAGAACCTGGCCAACGTGGCACGCGTTGCGAAGCGCTATGACGCACCTCTCCGGATCAACGTCTATCAATCGGTACGCACGGACATCTACGCACTCACATATAACGAATACTGGGAGGGTTTTCGGCTCCTGCTCGAGCAGACCGACCTGATCAGTACCGGCGAGCCACTCGTCCGTGCGATGGCTGGCCTGCCGGCTCGTAAGAATGGCTGTGGGTGCGCTACAGTGCGGGTTACGCCCCGCGGCACCGTACAACCCTGCGTGTACTGGCCGGGAGAGGGAGCACCGCTCAGCCTGTTGCTTGAGCAGGGCTC
>DASXGY010000024.1:0-3728 GCA_036488835.1 Acidobacteriaceae bacterium | reverse complement strand
CGCACCGAAGGCGATAAAGATGATCGCCGGCTCGGCCTGCGCGATGCTCCGCAAGACTTGCGTGAGCACCTCTGGCGACTCTTCAAATCCCTTGGGCGGGCAGCCCACGCCGCACACCCGCAGCTTCGGGAACCGATCCATCAATAGCGACGCCGAAGCCGCCGCGGAACCGGGGTACCCTCCCAGAAAATAGACTGGGAGATCGAGCTCTGCGGCTGGCTCGCACAGTAGCGGGATCAGATCGATTCCCGTGATACGCTCCGCATCGATGGCGCCCATCCAGTTGCACATGCGTACGATCGGAAGACCATCCGCACAGACATAGTCTGCCTCGGCAAGGCACTCCCGGAAGCGCGCGTCCCGCTCTGCCAGTACGTAAAACTGCGCATTGGCGGTGACAACATGCGTCGTCTTGGTTCCTTCGAAGACATGTCGGATGAGTTGGTCTACCAGCTCCCGCCTTGGGAGCGTGGTCACCCGCATTGGCCCGATCGCAACCGCGCGATCATTCGCAACCGCAATGGATCGAGCGGTAGCCGTTTCCCGTATGACCTTTTTCAATCGCAGCGCGGACAATCTGGCCCCCTTGTTGTGAATCCTTGTTGTGAATCCCCGGTTGTGAATCCCGGCCCTGCGTGAAACGGCTTCCCGGCGCCAGGTATAGCAAGAAATTGTTACGGTGCTGCGTACACGGCGGCCGATGTTGCGGAAGCCGCAATGCCCGGCGCGCCGGTCGTCACCAGATTCTTCATCCAACTGAATGGCACGTAGAGAATGTCCCCCGCATACAAAGTCGGATTCGGCTGCTTCCCTTTCTGGATCTCGCCCAGGTTCAACTGCTGTTCATGAGCAGTTCCTTCCGTCTGGCGGATCAGCCTGGCATGCCCCTGCCTGGCGGAATGCTGCAAGCCACCGGCCAGCGACAGCGCCTGCAGTAGCGTCATGTGGTCTTCGTTGTTCGACATGGCAAACCCGCCCGGCCGGTTCACGTCACCCAGGATGTACACAATCCCCGCCTTGGGCACGATCACGGAATCGCCTGGGTTCACCATGATCTGCGTCGCCACCGCCTGCTTCGGATCGTTCGAAACGAAATAGGACACTGCCTCGTCCTTGCTCCCGTGCCGCTGGACCAGGATGTTGCGGTCCGCTACATTCGTAATGCCGCCGGCGAACGACAATACATCCAGCACAGTGCGTGGCGTGGTAATTGGATACGCGCCCGGCCTCGCCACTTCACCCACCACGGAAACCGTCTCGGTCGCATACTGCTCCACCGTCACGATCACCTGCGGGTGATTCATGTAGTGAGTCGCGATCAGGTGATCGTGGATAGACGTCTCCGCCGCGGCCACTGTCATGCCGCCCACCTTCGCGTCACCCGCACCTACCAGCGGGATCATCCCGTTGTCGGTCACGCGGACATGCTGCTCCATCTCCGGCGCATCGACAACCTGCACATGCAACACGTCGCCGGGTCCAATCAGTAGGCTCTCCTGCTGAGCACTCGGCGCACCCGCCGCCGGGGGAAGCAATCTTCCCGGAGCCTGCGGCGCCGCGACCTGCGCCAGCCCCACACCCGGCGACACACTCACACACACCACAACCATCATGCGCAGAAAGGTCTTCACCTTATGCCTCCCTGTAATATTTCGTGCCTGCATATCCGTGGTACTCCCCATAAGTCGGCGAGGTGCGGCTCACCCCGTTCACCACCACGCTGACATTTGCGTCCGCCCGATCTGCGAGGGTCTTGTGCGCCCGCCGCAGACTGCGGCGCGTGCTCACGCCATGACGCGCAATCAGCAGCGTCACATCCGCGAGTCGCGAAAGAATCGTCGCATCCGTTACCGCCAGCATCGGAGGCGTGTCAATCACCACGTAGTCATAGGACTGTGTCCACTCTTCCAGCAACTGCCGCATCCGCGCCGACCCCAGCAGGTCCGAAGGCGAAGAAGGCAGTGGCCCCGCCGGCAGGATCGACAGCCGCGGGATCTCCGTTGACTGCACGACTCCCGCCGTGTTGTCCTCGCCGGCCAGCACCGTGCTCAATCCGCCATAGCTGTTGCCGAAAAACCCGAAACGTCGCGAGACGCCGGGATGCCGCATATCGGCATCCACCAGCAGCACCCGGCCCGTGCCCTGCGCCAGCACCGCGGCAAGGTTTGTGCTCACCGTGCTCTTACCCTCTTTTTCGAGAGCACTCGTCACTAGAATCGTGCGCGGAGGATTGCTGCCGGAGAACAGTTGCAGCTCGGTGCGCAATCCACGCAGCGCTTCGACGAAAGCAGAATTCGGCCCATCGATCGCCAGTATCGGCACCTCGGCGCGAACGCCTGTGCCGGAATGAGCGAGGCGGCGCGCGCCCGCCACGTTCTGCAGATACGAGGAAAAGCCGTTACCTTCGCCGCCCGGCGCCAAAGGCAGCACGGCCATGATTGGCGCCTGCAGGCTGTCCTCAACCAGTTCCAAACTGTGGACGCGTTGATCCGTCGCCTCCTGGAACAGAGCGAAGCATGCCCCCATAAAGACGCCGCCGAAGATAGAGAGAGCCAGATAAACCGGCACATTCGGCTTCACCGGCCTCGAGGGGACCCGCCCCGGATCCACCACGCTGATGTTCGTGCTGCGCAGGCCTTCCATGACGCCCGCGGACTTCAACTTCTGAAACAGCGTGTCATACAGCTCCCGGCTGTCGGTCGCTTCCTGCCGTGCGATGGTGTAGTCGATGGCCTTGTTGTTCAGGGTGTTGGCAGCGGCACGGGTGCGATCGAACACAGCGCGAAGCTGGTTCTCCACCGTCTGCGACGAGTTGTAATCGCTCTGCGCCCGTTCGCCGATGCGCTTGATCTCGGCCTTGATCGCATTGTTGATGCTGCCCATCGTGGCCTGATCGTCCAGCAGCTTCGGATTCGCGTCTCCGTAGCGGCTGCGATCGGTCGCGATCTGCGATGCCATCGCCGACTGCTGCTGACGCAGGGTCTGCAACAGGTTGAACGCGTTGTTGGTAGTGTTGGCACCGCCATTCAGCGATGAACTGCCCGCCAGGCCGGAGATCAGATCCGGATCGCCGCTCTTCACCGCCTGCAGGATGCCCCCGCGCAGAATACGGTTCGAAGTGGCAGTAGCCAGGGCCGTGGTCGCCTGCTGCAGCTGGTCCAGCGTCGCGCTGTAAGTCTGGTCGTGGCCGGCCGCGTCGGTCGTGCCCAGGCTGTAAACGCCACTGTCCCGCTGCAGGACAGCAACCTTCGCCTGCTTCTCCTGCGCCTCGCGGCGCACATCGTCCAGTTGCACGCTCAGCCAGCTCGAAGCGCGCTTCGTGGCCTCATTGCGGGTCTGATAGGTGTAGTCCAGCAGCGCCTGCGTCAGATCGTTGACCACCGCCGCCGCTACATGCGGATCCGAATTGGTGAACGCGATCGCGATCAGCCGCGTACCCGGCAGTTGCTTCACCTGCAGGTGCTTCGCAAATGTCTTCAGTAGCCGCGTGCGGCGTACCGGACTGTCGTCAAGAGACGCGTGTGCCGGGTCCTTCAAGCCGGAAGGCGATATCACGCCCATGGCCCAGCCCACCGGGTTAAAGTAAGGCTTGAAGTCCTTGTTCTGCTCCAGATTGAGCTTCTTGATTACGCTCAGCGCCAGGCTGTCGGACTCGAGAATGTTGGCCTGGGTCTCCATCGTGATGCTCTCGTCCATCGCATCCACCGGAGCCACCGGTCCCTCATTGG
>DASXGY010000509.1:0-4346 GCA_036488835.1 Acidobacteriaceae bacterium | reverse complement strand
GACGCAACTCCCGTCTGTCATGTGAGCTACTTCGAAGCCGATGCGTATGCCCGTTGGGCCGGCAAACGGCTGCCCACGGAAACCGAGTGGGAGGCCGCGGTCGCCGAGCGTGTGCCCGCCGTCCCGCAAAACGCCAACATGCTCGAGAGCGGCCAGCTTCATCCCATGGCCGCACCCGATGCCGATCTCGATCAAGTCTTCGGCGATGTGTGGGAGTGGACCCGCAGCGCTTACCTTGGCTATCCCGGCTACCGCGCGCCCGCGGGTGCGCTTGGCGAATACAACGGCAAATTCATGGTCAACCAGATGGTGTTGCGTGGCGGCTCGGCCGTCACCCCCCGCTCGCACATCCGGCCCACTTATCGCAACTTCTTCTCGCCTGCCACGCGCTGGCAATTTGCGGGCTTGCGCCTGGCCCAGGACCTATCACAGGATTCATCGCAAGAATCCGGCGAAACACAACCATCCCGACACGGGAGAAAGATTTCCAGATGAATGCAGTCACGCTACCCCAGTTGCCCGCGGCGGCATACTCGCCCCTCGGCGCCGAGGTCTTTCGCGGCCTCACTACACGGCCGCGTACGCTCAGCCCCTGGCTTTTTTACGACCAGGAGGGTTCCCGGCTCTTCGAACAGATCACCGAGCTCGACGAATATTACGTCACCCGCACCGAGCGCGGCATCTTTCAGGCGAACGCCGACGCCATCATCACTGCGGCATCAGCTCCAACTGCGCACGGCCTCGAGCGCGAACTCACTGTGATTGAGCTCGGCGCAGGCACTGCCACCAAGACCGGACTGTTGCTCAAAGCGGCAGTGCGCCGTCAGAAAACCGTGATCTACTGCGCGCTGGACGTCTCGGAGTCGGCCCTTCGCGAAGCACGCCACAACCTGACCTCTGCCATCCCTGGAGTGGTCTTCGAGTCGCGCGTCGCCGACTACACCCAGGGACTTGGCGACCTCCCGGGAGATGGTACACGGCGCTTGGTGCTCTACATCGGATCGAACCTCGGCAACTTCGAAGCTGCCCAAGGCCGCGAACTGCTGCGCGACATTCGCAACCAGCTCACACCCGGCGACATGCTGCTGCTGGGCGTGGACCTGGTCAAGGACATCCCCACCATAATCGCCGCTTACGACGATGCGCGCGGTGTCACCGCTGCCTTCAACCGCAATGTCCTCGCCCGCATCAACCGTGAGCTGGACGCGGACTTCGACCTGATGAAGTTTCGCCACAAGGTACGCTGGAACGGCGAGCACTCGCGCATCGAAATGCACCTGGAGAGTCTGATGGCGCACGACGTCTCCATCGGCGCGCTCGATCTTTCGCTGGCCTTCCGCCGCGGCGAAACCATCCACACCGAAAACAGCTACAAGTTCACCATCCAGGGCGTGCAACACCTGCTGACGCAGACCGGCTTCACCGTCGTCGAGGACTGGACCGATGTACACCGCTGGTTCGGCGTCTTCCTCGCCCGCGTCCACTAGATCGAGTTGTCGTCTGAGCGGAGCGAAGGACCCGCAACTCACTTGCGCAGCATCAGAGCCTGCACAATCAGCAAAAGTGGGTGCCCATCCTACGCAAAGCGTAGGGTGGACTGTGACGAAGGCCTACTCGCCCACCACACCCGACGTGAGCGACCAAAGGGAGCGAGCCTCGCGGAACGCGCCGTAGGCGCCTTTGCCGGGACGGCCAGTCCCGTACACTCGATGGCGAGAACACCCGCCATGCACATCCGCGTCGCCACGGAAGCCGATATCCCCGACATCCTGACCCTGATCCACGCACTCGCTGTCTACGAGCGGGAGCCCGACGCGGTCCAGATCGGCGAGGCTGAGCTGCGCCGCGATGGCTTCGAGGCGCAGCCGCTCTTCGAATGCCTCATCGCCGACGACGCCGGCGAAGCGGCGGGCTTTGCCCTCTACTTCCCCATCTACTCCACCTGGCGCGGGCCCAGCCTCCATCTTGAAGATCTCTTTGTGCAGCCATCGCATCGCGGCCGCGGCATCGGCAAGGCGTTGCTGGCGCGCGTAGCCGCACTCGCGCTGGAGCGCGGCTGCGCCCGGATGCAGTGGGACGTGCTCGACTGGAACACCCCGGCCATCGACTTCTACCGCGGCTGCGGCGCCGTCATGCTGGAGCCCTGGCGCATCATGCGGGTCAGCGGCGCCGCACTCGCACGCCTCGCAGGACAGGCATAGACCCCACGTAAGCGATTACACTGGCAGGCGTCTGTGATTCGCTCTCCAGGAGAACGGCCCGTGGCCCTGCGCGCAACCCTTGCCTCCGCCCTCACTCTCGGCGCCGCACTCTTCGCCGCGCCTTCCGCTCATTCTCAATCCATCGAATACCGCCCCGATGCAAAGCTCTGGATCATCCAGGCCGGCGACTTCACCTACGCGATGGGCGTCGACGAACGCAACTGGCTGCAGTCGCTCTACTGGGGTCCGCGCATCGATCGCGCCGAGGATATTCGCGCCGCCCATAGTCTGCCCGAACACGCGGCGTTCGACCTCTCCACCACCACCACGCCGCAAGAGTATGCCGCGTGGGGTGCCGGCCTCTATACCGAACCCGATCTGAAGGCCACCTTCGCCGACGGCAACCGCGACGTCGTCCTCGAGTATGTCGATCAACACCAGACGCATGACGCCAACAGCCAGACCCTCGAGATCACGATGCGCGACATCAAGCTCCCACTCGTCGTTCATCTCTTCTATCGCGTCTACGCCGGGCAGGGCGTGCTGGAGCGTTGGTCCACCATCGAGAACCAGACTAAAGAAGATGTCGTCCTCGAAAACGCCGCCAGCGCCACCTGGAGCCTGCCCAATCTCCAGAACCGCAACTACCGCGCTCACTGGCTCACCGGCCGCTGGGCTGGCGAATGGCAACTACAATCTGCGCCGCTCGATGTCGGCAGCGAGGTGATCGAAAGCCGCCGCGGCTCGACCGGCAGCCAAGCGAATCCATGGTTCGCGCTTGAAACTCCAGACTCCGCCGGCGATGAGGAGCATGGCGGCGTCTATTTCGGCGAGCTGGGCTGGAGCGGGAGCTGGCGCATCACCATGGAGCAGAGCTCCGTTCATCAGGTTCGCATCACCGGCGGTTACAATCCCTTCGACTTCGGCTACCGACTCGCGCCCGGCGAGTCGCTGGGTACGCCGCCCTTCTACGGCGGCTTCACAGATGGCGGCATGGGCGAAGCCTCCCGCATCCTCCACCGCTTTCAGCAGGGTGTCATCCTGCCTGGCGCGCCGCATCCCAAGCTCCGCCCTGTTCTCTACAACTCCTGGGAAGCCACCGAGTTTAACGTCAGCGAGTCCGGCCAGATTGCGCTTGCCGAAAAAGCCGCGCAGCTTGGCGTCGAACGCTTTGTCATCGATGATGGCTGGTTCGGCCAGCGCAAGAACGATCACGCGGGCCTTGGCGACTGGTACGTCAATAAAGAGAAATTCCCCAATGGCCTCAAGCCGGTCATCGATCGCGTGCACCAACTCGGCATGGACTTCGGCATCTGGGTCGAGCCGGAGATGGTCAACCCCGACAGCGATCTCTACCGCAAGCATCCCGAGTGGGCCATGAACTTCCCCGGCCGCCCGCGCACCGAGGGCCGCAACCAGTTTCTCCTCAACCTCGCCCGTCCCGACGTGATGGAGTACACCTATCACTGGCTCGACGAGCTGGTCTCGAACAACGACATCGACTTCCTCAAGTGGGACTACAACCGCAACTGGTCTGAGCCCGGCTGGGATGCAGTGCCCGTCGCTGACCAAAAGAAGATCTACGTCGCCTACGTCCAGAATCTCTACACTATCTTCGATCGCCTGCACGCGAAGCACCCCAAGGTCGAGATCGAATCCTGCTCCGGCGGCGGCAGCCGCGTCGACCTCGGCATCCTGCGTCACACCGTGGAGGTGTGGCCCTCCGACAACACCGACGCGCTCGACCGCCTCTCCATCCAGGACGGCTTCAGCCACGCTTACACCCCCGGCGTGATGGTGGCCTGGGTCACTGACGCGCCCAACCGCAGAACGCCCCTCAAGTTCCGATTCCTGGTCGCCATGGAAGGCTCGCTCGGCATCGGCGCCAACCTCAACAACTTCACGCCCCAGGACATGGCTGTATCGAAAGACCTCGTCGCCTTCTATAAGACCATCCGGCCCACCGTGCAGCAGGGACTGCAGTATCGCCTCATCGCTCCCTCGCGGCCCGGCGCACCCAGCGAGCGCGCTGCAACCGAATACGTATCCGGCGACGGTACACAGGCGGTCGTCTTCGCCTACCTGCACTCGCAAAACTTCGGCGATCCCTATCCGCTGGTGCGCCTCGCAGGCCTCGATCCCAAA
>DASXGY010000491.1:0-3695 GCA_036488835.1 Acidobacteriaceae bacterium | reverse complement strand
GATCTTCGAGGCACTCGCGCGACATTGGCGGGAGAAGCTGGACAACCCGGAGCTGCTTTCGCGATTTCATCACCGCGTGGGCGTGGAGACGCGCTATTTCGTGCTGCCGCTGGAAGGCTATGACGCCCTGACGCGATGGGGCGACGCGAATCGGGTGTGGCTGGAAAAAGCAGAGGAACTGGGTGAACAGGCGATCGACCTGGCGCTGGCCCGCGCGGGCATGGAGCGCAGCCGCATCAGTGCGCTGCTGACCGTTTCGGTTACAGGGGTCGCGAGCCCTTCGCTCGATGCTCACCTGACCAATCGCATGCAGTTGCCGGCGGATATTCGCCGCACACCGATCTTCGGGCTGGGCTGCGTGGCGGGTGCGGCAGGGATCGCGCAAGCGGCGGATTACGTGCGCGCCTATCCAGATCGCGTGGCGGTGCTGCTTTCGGTGGAGTTGTGCTCGCTGACGTGGCAGAGGAGCGACCTGTCGATTGCAAACCTGATCGCGTCAGGATTGTTTGGCGACGGGGCGGCGGCCGTGGTCGTCGCGGGTGATGATGTTGCGGCGGATGGGCCGGAGATTGTGGATACGGCGTCGAGCTTCTATCCCGACACCGAAGATGCCATGGGCTGGGATATCTCCGAAGAAGGATTTCGCATTGTGCTGTCGCCGGAGGTGCCTTCGATCATCCGGGCGAGGCTGCCGGGCGATGTGGATGCGCTGCTGCGCCGCAATGGGCTGACCTGCAGCGACGTTGGCAGTTGGGTGCTGCATACCGGCGGCCCGAAAGTACTGGATGCGATGGCGGGATCGCTGGGGCTGGATCGCGAAACGAGTGCTGCGTCGTGGGATTCGCTGCGCGAGGTGGGAAATCTTTCGTCTGCATCGGTGTTGCTGGTGCTGGAGGAGACTATGCAGAACCGCCGGCCGCCTGCGGGCACATGGGGCGTGCTGGCCGCGCTGGGGCCGGGATTCTGCGCGCAACTCGTGCTGCTGCGCTGGTAAGGACTTGCCGTCCGGGCAGACGCGCCTTTGACGCGCGGACTGGCCGTCCGAGGCAAATGCGCCTTCGGCGCGTTTTGTTGGGTTCGCTTCTTTGGTCGCTCACGATTCAGTGACGTGGTCCTCGCGACGAAGTGCAGGTCCTTCGCTTCGCTCAGGATGACACCGTGGTGGGGGCACCATGCGCGCGGCTAGTTCTGCAGCGGCGGCCGTTGCAGATCGATTTCCCGAGGCGCGCCGTTGGGATGGTATGCGGCCTGGCGGGCGAGCACCAGCGTGATGTCATCCGGCTGCTCCTGGTCGCCGATCCAGGCACGCAGAGACTGCAGCACCTGCTGCGAGATCGCCGCAAGCGGAAGGTGGCGATGGCGCGTGACCATTTCGATGAGGCGCTCTTCGCCAAACTCGCCGAATTCGTTTTCCGGCTCGGTGACGCCGTCGCTGTAGGCGATGAGGATGTCACCGGGATCGAGAGTCACCGAGCCCTCTTCGTAGACTAGGTTATCGAGCAATCCGATGACGGAGCCGCCGCAATCGAGACGGCGCACGCTTCCATTGGCGCAGAGGACGAAGGGCGGGAGTTGGCCGCCGTTGGAGTAGGTCAGCATACGGGAGTTGGTGTCGTAATGCGCAAGAAAGAGCGTCGCGTACTTTTCCGGCTGCGTGCTGCGATAGAGATGGCGGTTGAGCAGACTGAGCACTTTGCCGGGTGAGCTGAAGGTAGCGCCGCCCTGAAAGAACCGGTCGGTGCCCCCGTTGTCGCTGAAGCAGTCCTCGCCGGCGAAGCGATAGGCGCGCACCGCGGAGTGCAGCGAAGCCATGAGCAGCGCAGCGGAGATGCCCTTGCCGCTGATGTCGCCTATGGCGAGAGTCAGCTCGCTCTCGCCCATGATGAGGAAGTCGTAGTAGTCGCCGGAGACGGTGCGCGCGGGCTTACAGACGCCGTGAAGCTCGAGCCCGGGCATCTCCACCTGGCCGTGCGGGAAGAGATTGTTCTGCACCTCCTGCGCAATCTCCAGCTCGCTCTGCATACGCTCCTTCTCGCGCTGCTGCTCGAGCAGGCGCTCGAGGGACTCCGACATGGTGTTGAAGGAAGTAGAGAGTGCGCCGAGCTGGTCGCGGCGCTGCACCCGGATGCGATGCGCGAAGTTGCCGCTGTCGATGGCGGTGGTGGCGCGATAGAGATCGCCAACGGCGTTGGTGATGGTGCGGTTGAGGCGAACCGCCATGATGAAGGCGATGAGCTCAATGACGGCGAAGATTGCAGCCAGGGTGATGAGTCCGTAGCGAATGACGGTGCCGACAACGAAAGCCGTGCCGAAGAGATGCGCGTAGAGCAATGCGGGCCGGGAGGTGACGCTGATCAGGCTGATGAGTTGTTTGCCGTTCTTCCAGTCGGTGGTGATCAGCGGCGCAGAGAAGGTGATGCGCCGATCGAGCAGGAAAGCCCCCTCTGGCAGTTTGCCGCCATTGACGGTGCCCGAGGTCTGCTCGGCAAGGTCTTTAGGCGTGGCCCTCCCCCGCTCGAGGCGAGTATTCCTGCTGTCATCCTGTGCGAGTGCTCTGACATCGGGAATGATGTGGATCAAGCCGAGACCCTGCGCCAGTTGATCGACCGTCGTGGGATCAAGGGGTGTGCTGGAGACGACGGTGACCTGGTGATCGTCGACGGTGCGCATGTTCAGTGCGCGGAGAAACAAACGCCCGTTGTCGAGCACGACGCCGCGAAAGCCGTCCTGGGACCAGATGGGATAGGTCATCGGATCGCTGGGGTTGTGCTGCGGGAGTCCTCTGCCGTCCTTGATGAGCAGCAGATGACGATGCTCGGTCTGGCTGCTGCTCACCCAGGCATCGACCATAAGCCGACCGGGGATCGTGTGGTTGGCGGCCTCGTAGTCCGCCAGTTCGACGGAGTTTGCCGATGGCGCGCGAGCGGTGGCATGCGCCACGTGGACGGCAAAGGCCTGGTTCTCCGCGCTCAGGCGGCCGAGGGTGGACTGTAGCTCCGAGGTAGCAGCGAAGGTCGCGAACTGGCCGGCAAAGACGTATGCGGCAATGGTCGCCAGTGTGACGAAGAGCACCACCGGCGCGAGCCCCATGAGCAGGTAGGTGACGACGAGACGATTGCGGACCTTCCACAGCACGTAGTTGACCAACCAGCGGTAAAGGACGATGCAACTGAAGACCAGCCAGAGGGGCACGACGACGACGAGCGCAAGGGTGTTGAGGGCGCCGGCGGGCCCGGGCAGGAAGCGCAGCAGCACAAGAAGGATGAGGGCCGCAAGCGACCAGAAGGCGCCGTGCTCCGCTACGCCCGAGAGAGCAGGGCGGCGCAGCGGGTTCAGGATGGCAGCTTCTGCGCGCGCGAAGAGGTTCGGCATACTCAGGCCGAGTGTAACGCGGGACTATGCGGGCAGGTTCAGATGTCGGATTGCGGGTCGTTGTGGTGACGGGGATCGGCTTCGCGGGCAAGACGGAGGGCGTGACGCGAGGCCGAGTAGTGTGCGCCGGCGAGCATGAGCAGCCCGCTGACGAAAGCCCACATCATGAGCGACACAGAGATCGAGAACGGTCCGTAGACGGAGCGGAAATCGAGCCAGGGTAGCAGCGCGATGTAGATGCGCTTGGCGACCTCCCACAGCAGACCTGTGGTGATCGCGGCGGGCAGCACGGCCAGGATGGGGAGCCGGCGGTTGGGTAGCAC
>DASXGY010000466.1:0-4988 GCA_036488835.1 Acidobacteriaceae bacterium | reverse complement strand
GCTGCAGCGATACCGACTTGCCCACTCCGGAGCGGCCCAGGATGCATAACGTCTCGCCGCTCATCACTTCGAAGTTCACATCGTCCAGCACATGAAGATCGCCAAACGATTTCGATACATGATCGAAGACGATATAGGGCTCCGGCGGCTTCGCGGGTGTCTGGGGGCCGCTGCCATTCTCCTGCGCCTCACGCACCTCTTCGCGAATCAGCTCTGGCGGAATCTCCAGTGGAGTTTCATCCTCGGCCGGCAGCGGAACGTCCGTTCCTCCCTGCGGCTCGGCATTGCGCAGCAGCCTCTCCTCCGCCACACTCTCGCCCGAAGAATCCAGCTTTCCAGTGGAGTTCTGCTCTCCTGGCGAGTTCTGCTCGCACTCGGAGTCCGCGTCGCCTTTGGCTTCGTCGTCGTTCATCCTCATAGCATAGAGGTCGATGCAAGCGCTCTCGCCGCGACCTTCAGCTCCGCCGGAGTGTTGCAGTTCATGAACTGTTGATGTGTCGCCACCGCCGAGCGCCATGCGCCGGTCGCTGCAACTCTCTCTGCATCGAAGCAGTCGAGTCTCCCAGCCGCGGTCGCGCGCTCCACCATATCCATCACCCTGTAATCGCCGGCTTCCAGCGCCGCGGTTATTCCCGGAACCAGCTCCCGGCGATACACCGCGCACAACGGCTGCGGCTTTCCCAGCAGACGGGGAATCGTGGCAGTCGCGCCGGTAATCGAGGCCCGCCGCAACATCCACGCCAGAAACTCCGTCGGCAGCAACGGGAGATCGACGCCCAGCACCATCACCAGCGCAGCCTCGCTCCGCGCCAGCGCTGTCTCCATCCCGCTCAACGGCCCACAATCGGGATGCGCATCCGTAAAAACCTCGGCTGCATTCTCCACCACCGGCTCGCGCAACCCCGCCACGCGCGCCCGCAGCCCCAGCGCCCGCAGCTTGCCCAGCATGTGGTCCAGCAGCCGCCGCCCGGCCAGCACTACGCCTGCCTTGTCCCGTCCCATCCGCAGACTCCGGCCACCGGCAAGCACCCAGCCTTCCGCATTCATCATGGTCATGCGCCCAGCAGTTCAAACAGGCGAATCACCGACTCAATCCCGCGATAGAAATTCGCGATGTGGAACTTCTCGTTCGGCGCGTGCAGGTTGTCATCCGGCAGACCGAAGCCCATCATCACCGTGGGTATCTTCAGATGCCGCTCGATGTCTCCGACGATGGGAATCGATCCGCCGCCGCGCACCAGCACCGTCTCCTTGCCGAAGACCTTGCGCATCGCATCCTTCGCCGCCGTCACATAAGTATTGTCCGTCCCCACCACGATCGCCTCGCCGGAGTGGATCATCCGCACCTCCACCGTCACACCCTTCGGCGTCAGCGATTCCACGAATGCCTTGTACTGCGCAAAAGCTTTCTTCGGCGTCATGGCCGGCACCAGTCGCATCGACACCTTCGCCAGCGCACGCGCCGGGATCACCGTCTTCGCTCCCGCGCCGGTAAAACCGCCCGGCATGCCGTGTACATCCAAGGTCGGTCGCGCCCAGGTCCGCTCTAGTACTGAGTAGCCCGCTTCGCCCGTCAGCACCGGAGAGCCCACCTCGGTCTCGCGATAGTGCTCTTCGTCGAACGGCAGCCGCTGCCACGCCGCCTTCTCTTCTGCGGATGGCGCCTCCACATCGTCGTAGAAGCCCGGGATCAGAATCTTTCCCTCGCGATCCTTCAGCCCCGCAATGATCTGCGCCAGCGCCACAAACGGATTCGGCGCCGCGCCCCCATACATCCCGGAATGCAGATCAGTCTTGCCGCCCCGTACCTCGATCTCCGTGTAGATCATCCCGCGCAGCCCCACGCACAACGTCGGCAACTCCGCTGCAAACATCTCCGTATCCGACACCAGGGCAAAGTCCGCCTTCAATTCCTCCGGATGCTCACGCACGAAGTTTGCAATCCCCTCCCCGCCAACCTCTTCCTCGCCTTCCAGGATCACCCGCACATTGAGCGGAAGCTTGCCCGCACCGGCCTGAAACAGCGACTCCAGCGCCTTCACGTGCATGTACATCTGCCCCTTGTCATCGACTGCGCCGCGCGCATACAGGTTGCCGTTGCGCTCGGTCGGGTCAAAGGGCGGCGTCCGCCACTCATCCAGCGGATCGGGCGGCTGCACATCGTAGTGCCCATAGCACAGCACCGTCGGCTTGCCCGTTGCGTGCAGCCACTCTCCATACACCAGCGGATGTCCCGCACTCCCCCCGTGCGCCGTCTCGATCAGCCGCACTTTTTTGAGACCAATGCGCGTCATCTCCGCCGCCAGCGTCTCCGCCGCGCGGCGCGTATCGCCGTTGTGCTCAGGCAGGGTGGAGATGCTCGGAATCCGCAGCAGCCCCTTCAATTCCTCAAGAAATCGCGATTGGTTCTGGCGGGCAAAGTCAACAGCACTGGACATATACGATCGCTCACTCCGGTATTCTGGTTCCGGTTGCGATCATAGCCGAGCCGGCGAGGTCAGGCAGGAACGCCTTAGGCAGGCTCGCTGGCCCACCACTCCCTCAATACCGCCCCACCGCCGGGTCCACATCCCGGGACCACGCATCGATCCCGCCGCGCAGCGACTGAGCCTGCTCAAACCCTTGATTGCGCAGCCAGTTCGCCACATTCAGCGACCGCACCCCGTGGTGGCAAATCACCACGATCCGCCCCTCCGGGTCCAGTTCGTTGTAGGCGCGCGCCGGAACTTCGCCCATGGGCATCGCGTGCGCCCCGGGGAAACCTGCCGCCGTCATCTCCCACGGCTCGCGCACATCCAGCAATAACGGCCCGTCTTCCACCGCCAGCAGCGTCTTCAGCTCCGCAGGAGCGACTTCGAGGTCTAACATAGGTGTAAGTAATACGATGTATCCGCCGTCGTAGGGGTTTGACACTTTTGGGAATGCCGCGCCAACCGCGGTATTTCAATGGTAACTAGCCCGGTGCCTACATGGTACAAACGAAACAACATTTTGCGAGAAGAGAGTAGTTAAGAACAATGGCAGGTGAGAAAGTACTGATCGTAGAAGACGAGCTCCACGCACTGATGGGGCTGGCTGAACTTGTCTCTGGATGGGGATATCGCACAGAGACGGCGCGGGATGGCGCCGAAGCGCTGGACAAGGTGATGGCCTGGCAGCCCGGCATCATCGTTACCGACATGAAGATGCCGCGCATGGATGGCCTCGAGCTGCTCAATCGCCTCGGCGAGCTCCAGGACAAGCAGTGCGTCATCCTGCTTACCGCGCAGGGCTCCATCGATCGCGCCGTCGAAGCGATGAAGCTCGGCGCCTATGACTTCATTCAGAAGCCGGTCGATCCCACGCGCCTCAAGGTGATCCTTGCCAACGCCTCGCGTCAGCGCGAGACGGAGCAGGAGCTCGACTTCACCCGCCGCAAGCTGCGCGAAAAGGGCGTCCTCGGATCGCTCGTCGGCTCTTCCAAAAAGATGCAGGACATCTTCCAGCTCATCGAGCGCGTCGCTCCCAGCAATGTCTCCGTGCTCATCACCGGCGAAAGCGGCACCGGCAAGGAAGTCGTCGCCCGCACCCTGCACGAACTGAGCCCGCGCAAGGCCAAGCCCTTTGTCGCCGTCAACTGCGCCGCTATTCCGGAGACCCTCATCGAAGCCGAGATCTTCGGCTATGAGAAGGGCGCCTTCACCGGCGCCATCGAGCGCAGCCCCGGCTGTTTCGAGCTCGCAGAGGAAGGCACGCTGCTGCTCGACGAGATCGGCGAGATGCCGGTCGGCACGCAGGCCAAATTGCTCCGCGTGATCGAGGAGAAACGCCTCCGCCGCCTCGGCTCCAAGATGGAGAAGGCGATCAACGTCCGCGTCCTCGCCGCCACCAATAAGGATCCTCGCGAGGCCGTCGAAGATGGTCACCTGCGCGGTGACTTGTTCTACCGCCTCAACGTCTTCAACATCCATATGCCACCGCTGCGGGAGCATAAGGAAGACGTTCCCGCCATCCTCGAAGCCATCCTCGCGGACATGAATGAGAAGCACGAGCGCACCGTCACCGGCGTCGATAAGGAGATGCTCGCCCGCCTCATGAGCCACGACTGGCCGGGCAACGTTCGCGAGCTGCGCAACACCATCGAGCGCGCTGTGATCCTGTGCGGAGAGGGTCAGCTCGAATCGCGCCATCTGCCGCCGGGCTTCGGCGAGCGGGTCCTGCGTCCCGGTCCGGACGACGGAGCCAACGCCAACTCCGTTCAGGTCGAGGTCGGCGCCACCGTGGACGAGGCGGAGCGCCTCCTCATCCTCAAGACCCTCGAATCCACCCGCAACAATAAGACTCGAGCCGCAGAGATCCTGGGCATCAGCCTCAAGACCCTGCACAACAAGCTCAAGGAGTACGGCAGCGCCTCGTTCGCCTCGGCAGAGAGCGTGGAGGAGCGCGTGTAGAGCAGTTTTTCCCCTCGAGAGCGCCAGTCTGCGGTCACCAGCCGGGGTCTCCCTCGGAAAAAAACTCGCGCCTGGCGCTCTTTCGATACATTATTGACAGGAAAAACTACTCTAACTCGCCACCCCCGGGGCTGAGTTTCCTCTATCGGGTGTGGCAGCCGCTCCGAGTACCATAGGCTGACCCCCATGCGTCTGAAGACAAAACTTGTTCTCGCCATCACCGGACTTGTCTTTCTGGTAGTGACGGTTTTGTCCTGGCTCTTTCTGGAGCAGCTTCTCGCCCAGCGCATCAGCCAGTCCTACGCCGCCAACGACATGGTGGCCCAGCAGGTCCGCTACTACACCCAGCTCGCCGTCACCAACGGCCTGCGCGGAAGACAGATCGACCCCAACGACCCCACAGCCCTCCGCGCTGCCGTCGCCCAGGCGCTGCAGCACGATCAGGGACTCAACGAGCAGCTCAGTGCGGTCAACCGTTACTCCCCCACCGTCTACGACATAGCTATCGCCGACCGCGACAACCGCGCCCTGTTGAGCACCGATCCCACCCAGGACAAC
>DASXGY010000500.1:0-7544 GCA_036488835.1 Acidobacteriaceae bacterium | reverse complement strand
TGCGCCATGGCAGAGGCGGCCATGTATCCGCCCATGCTGTGGCCGATGACGACGATGCGGTGCGGATCGATGCGGTACTTCTGTGTATTGGCGGGATCGAGGAGGAACTGGATCTGGGTGTCGGCGTCTTCAGCGGCGTGCTCGAAGGAGAAGCTTCCCTTGACGCCCCATGATCCGCGGTAGTGCATGGCGAGGACGTTCCAGCCGTGGGCGCGGAGGGTCTGGGCGATGTCGAGGTTCTGCTCGAAGCCGGGGAAACCGTGGAAGATGATGGCGGTGGGATGCGGGCCTGCTCCGGCGGCGAGATAGAAGACGCCGAGGAGATTGCTGCCGTGGCTGGGCAGGACCATCTGCTGCATTGCGGCGGGCGTGGCAGACGAAGGCGCCGTCGCCCAGGTGTCAGAAGCGAGAACTGAGGCACCGAGTACGGTTGCGGCGCAGAGAGCAAATGCGTGCAGGGCTTTCATGAGCGGCCAGTATAGAGCGTATTCACTGCTACCTTGTCTCGGCCAAGCTCCGCCGGTGGCTCTCCTTCAGAGGAAAGCCACACCGGAGCGCGCTCTGGCCTGCTCCTGCAGTGACAATTCTCGTGTTTCTATTGCTTACGCTCGCCCACGACGCGTTATGCCGCCAGTTGGGATGCGGGACGTCTGGTCCTGGGCAACAGGAAGCCGACGGCGATGAGCCAGATGAAGCCGGGGAAGCGGACGAATGGGATGAGGAAGAGGAGCTTGGGGAAGACGAGCAGATGGAACCAGCTGAGCTCGCCTGCGACGGCGAGGATGAGACCAAAGACGATAAGCCACTTTGGCAGGAGCTTCATGAAGGCCGCGGTTACGGAGATGCCGGCCATGAACAGTCCCATGGGGATGGAGAAGCCGGGTCCGCCGAGCCCGTAGCCGACGTAATAAAGCGCGAGCACGACGTCTGGGTGAGCGGCGACGCCAGGACGGAGGAGCGCCCACATGGCCATGGTGCCGGCCATGGCGTCGAAGACGACGAGGAAGCCGCCGAAGAGCGCGATGTAGACACCGGTGGCGCGCGCTCCGAGGAAGTGGAGCCGGCTGACCACGGCGGCAGTGAAGAGGCCCAGGCAGATCATGGCGCCGAGTTGCAGAAACATACACAGGAGCACACGGCCGCTCTGGGTCTGGAAGAACGGGACGATGACGGAGTCGGGCTCCCACGGGCCGGGCCAGTAGGGCAGCCTGTAAAACAGCGTGACGGGATAGAGGCCGGCGCAAAAGAGCACCGTGTACAGGATGGCGAGCATGCCGGGGTGCGGTCCCTTGTGGACGGCGGCGGCGGGCGTTGCGGATTTGATTTGCGTGTTCATGCTTTCCCTTTCTGCGCGGTCGCGAGGGTTATGCGAATGCGGTTCGTCCGCGTGTGCGGAGCCAGAGCTCCATGACGATGGTGTTGAGCGAGAAGCCGATCCAGAAGGCGATGCCGAAGAACTGCTGCGGCGTGAGGTGGGTGAGCCGTGAGGTTGCGAAGAAGACGCCCATGACCGGGCGCGTAGTGGCGATGCCGAGCAGGATGGCGATGGCACGAAGCATCCAGCGCTGCTGGTGCGGCCGGTTGTTGCGACGCGCGAAAGACCATGCGCGATACAGCGCGAAGAGGAAGAGCGTATTGAAGAAGAGGACGGCGGCGCGCTCCAGCCATCCGCCGACGGCGTGAGCGCTCATGGCGTAGGCGGTGATGCCGACAATGAGGCCGAGCGGGAAGATGGCGCGCTGGAGCGTGACCGAGCTGCGGGTGCGACGCCAGAAGAGCAGCGGCAACAGGACGACGAAGGCCAGCGCGCAGAGGATGTGGACATAGGTGAGAGCGGCGTACGCGGCGAAGTAGGCGTCGAGAGCCGCGAGCTGCGCTGGAGCGTTCGGGCTGGGCGGCATGGAGAGCGCGACGACGCGGCGGAGGACGACGGCGATGGCGATCGCGATGCAGAACCAGAAGCCGATCTTCAATCCGAGTGGGAATTGGGCGGAGACGAAACCCGCTGTGGTTCCCTGCCCCGCCGGCTGCACTTGCCGGGAGTTGATCGGATTGCCGCCCATAATGGCTCTCCTTTGGCCTTTCGTCTCCGCATCTTCACTTCTATATTTAATTTTACTTATTGTCAAATTAAATTGTAGGCACTAGGATTTCCTTGTGACAAAGCGACAGACAGAACCGGAAAAGCGACCGTACGACCTGGGCAAGCGGCTGGAACAGATGGACGAGAGCCGGGCAGCGATTCTGCGTGCCGCGAAGGCGCAATTGGTGGCGAATGGCTTTCGTCAACTGACCATGGCATCGCTGGCAGAGGAGAGCGGGGTGACGCGGCAGACCATCCATAATCTGTTCGGAACGAAGACCGGCGTACTGGAAGCGGTGTTCGATCTGATCGCGCTGGACAGCGGGATGGAACGGATGCGCGAGGTGATGATGCAGCCGCCCGGCGATGCGCAACTGATGAAGTTTGTCGGGATCTTCTGCGGCTTCTGGGCGAGGAACCGCGCGCTGCTACGGAGGGTGCATGGGATTGGGGCCATTGATCCGGAGTTCGGCGCGGTGATCGAGGCGCGCAACCGGCGGCGGGCGATGGCGGCTCGACGGATTGTCGAGAGAATGAGCGGGGATGATGCAGGGCCGAAGGCGGCGATGCTGGCCGCGCTGACATCGTTCGAATTTTTCGATGCGCTGGCGGAGAGCTGCGGGAGTGAGATCGAGGCCGAAGGGATGGTGCTTCGGCTGGCGCGGAGTGCGCTTGCGCTGCGCGATGCAGGGGATTCCGGCCACTGATGCTTCGCAATTTTGTGCGGATTGCGAAGCGTTCGCTTTAAGCTGGCTGCCGGAGGTGGTTCAGGAATGCAGAGCCAGCAAATTCGGATCGATCGTCGTATTTCGAGCGCCGTTGGCTGCTTAGCTGCCCTTCTCCTTGTCCCCCTTGCGCACGGTCAGTCTTCCAAAGGAGTCGAGAGTGTACTCGAGAAAGTCGCGGATGTGCCGATGCCTGGGCCCGCGGTTCGCTTCGACTATCAGAGCTTCGATCCATCGAGTGGGCGTCTGTACATCGCGCACATGAACGCCGATCAACTGATCGTTTTCGATACGGCGAAGCGGCGGGTGGTTGCGAATCTGGATGGCTTTCCGCGTGTGCATGGCGTCACGGTCGCAGCCGGAATTCATCGCGTGTATGCGTCTGTGACCGGGACGCACCAGGTCGCTGCGGTCGATACCGATACGCTCAAGGTCGTTGGGAAGGCCGGACCCATCGTTTATCCCGATGGCCTTGCCTATGCGCCAAAACAGAACAAGGTGTTTGTCTCCGATGAACACGGCGGGGTCGACGCGGTGATCGACGCGGCGAGCAACAGGCTGATTGCCAGCATTCCTCTCGGCGGTGGCGCGGGAAATACGGTCTACGACTCGGTCTCCGGATACATCCTGGTCGCCGTTCACGGTGCGAATGTCCTTGCCATCATCGATCCGGAGACAAATCGCATCCTCCGCCGTGTGCCGCTTGCCGGGATTGAAAATCCGCATGGCATCGCGCTCGACGCGCCGAATCGCCTCGCATTCGTTGCCGGCGAAGAGAACCACAGGCTAGCGATGGTCGATCTGAACAGCATGAAGGTTCTCTCGACGCAGCAGACGGGCGATGATCCCGACGTGCTGGCTTACGATCCGGGGCTGCGGCGTTTGTATGTCTCGGCGGAATCCGGTCAGGTCACGGTGTTCGAGCGCAATGGTTCGACGCTTGCGCTTCTGGGATCTTTCCAGATGCCGCATGCGCACACGATTTCGGTGGATCCGAAAACGCACCTGGTGTATTTGCCGCTCGAGAATGTGGACGGTCACCCGCTGTTGAGGATCATGAGGCCGGTCACTTCGCAGTGAAGGCAGAACATGTCCTGAGTTTCTGTCAGCGCTCTTGGAGAGGCGATCCGCAAGAGAGAGGCATAGTGTTTTCTGAACATCGACGAGAAATCGACCATCCAAGAGTCGACACAGGCATTTGGGCGCGAAAGACCAGACGCGGCGCTGGATCACAGATAGACACCGAAGCGAGGCGATGCCATGGATGCGGTCTCGAATCACGACACGGATGTGCTGATTGTCGGCGCCGGGCCTACGGGACTGGTGCTGGCGCTGTGGCTTGCCCGGGTGGGTATCCGGGTGCGGATCGTCGATAAGACGGCGGAGGCGGGTACGACTTCGCGCGCGCTGGCGGTGCAGGCGAGGACTCTTGAGTTCTATCAGCAGATGGGGCTGGCGGAGGCGGTGGTGGCGGCGGGGCGGAAAACCATCGCCGCGAACATGTGGGTGGCGGGCAAGAGGGTAATGCATGCGGTCCTGGGCGAGATGGGCGTGGGGCTGAGCCCGTTTCCGTATGCGCTGGTCTATCCGCAGGACGAGCACGAGCGATTTCTGATTGAGCGGCTGGGTGAAGCCGGCGTTGCGGTGGAGCGGCAGACGGAGCTGGTGCGCTTTGAGCAGACCGTGGATGGCGTGGTCGGACATCTGCGTCGCGCCGACGGCACGGAAGAGAGTTGCAGAGCCGCCTACATCGCGGGATGCGACGGAGCGCGCTCGACGCTGCGCGAGGCACTGGGGATCGGGTTCCCGGGCGGGACATACGAGCACACGTTCTATGTCGCGGACGTGGAGGCGAGCGGCGAGGCGATGAATGGCGAGCTGCACGTCGCGCTGGACCGGGCGGATTTCCTGGTGGTGTTTTCACTGAAGGGAGACGGTCGCGCCCGGCTGATCGGGACAGTGCGCGAGGAGGAGATGCGCCAGCACCGGGAAGACATGAGCTGGGAGGACGTGAGCAAGCGCGTGCTCGAGTGGATCCGGATCGATGTGACGAAGGTGAACTGGTTTTCAACCTACCGGGTGCATCATCGCGTGGCGAATCGCTTTCGCCAGGGGCGCGTGTTTCTGCTGGGGGATGCGGCGCATATTCACAGCCCGGTTGGCGGGCAAGGGATGAATACCGGAATCGGCGACGCGGTGAACCTGGCGTGGAAGCTGGCCGCCGTGGTCGACGGGCGCGCGCAGGCGTCGATTCTGGACAGCTATGAGGAGGAGCGCATCGGATTTGCGCGGCAACTGGTGGCGACCACGGACCAGGCCTTCACCGGCGTGACCAGCTCAGGAGCGATGGCGCGACTGATCCGGCTGCATATCGTGCCTGTGCTGGTTCCGTTTTTCTTTGCCTTCAAGGCGGCGCGGCGCTTCATGTTTCGCAGAGTTTCGCAGACAGAGATTAATTATGAAGGAAGCAGCCTGAGTGTGGGGTGGACGGAGGATGTGGAAGGCGGCGATCGCTTGCCCTGGGTAGAGCATGCGGATGGCAGCGGAGACAATTTTGCGCCGCTGCGGTCGCTGGACTGGCAGGTGCACGTGTATGGCGAAGCGTCCAAAGAGCTGCGAGCGCTGTGCGAGACCAGAGAGCTGCCGCTGCACGTCTTTCCCTGGCGGACGGAGATGCGGCGGACGGGGCTATGGAGGAATGCCGCATACCTGGTGCGGCCGGACGGCTATGTGGGGCTGGCTGACGCCGTGGCCAGCACGGCAGCGGTGGCTTCGTACCTGAACGCACGCGGGATTCGTACGCGGGACTGAGTGCGCTGCTATTTGGAACTGAGAGCGCGATGGGCGATGGAAGAGTCCGTTTCGGCGGATGGGACGGGGCCACGCAAAACGGCGCCACGCAAAACGGGGCCACGCAGTGAGAAGAGCCTGAGCAGCGTGAGACCACAGAGCGCGAACGAGAGCCAAGCAAACCAGTTGCCCAGCAGGAGGAAGAGCGTGCGGTCGTGCGCTGCGGGCACGTCGACGAGGAGCGTGGCGAAAGGCGCGGAGTCGCTGCGCGTTTCGGCGACGATGCGGCCGCGATCGTCACTCACTGTGAGATAGCCGTCCTTTGCCGCGCGCGCAATACTGAAGCCATCTTCCACTCCGCGCATCACGGCGATGTGGCCGTGCCAGGCGCGGTCGATGTTGAAGTCCCATCCGGGCACGAGCATCAATCCCGCACCCGCATTGCCATAGCGGCGGGAGAGCGGGGTGAAATCCATGTCCTTGCAGATGGCGACGCCGCGCGTTCCCGGCGGCTGTGGCAGAAGCGTAAGGGTGGTGCCGGGAGTGAGGCTGGATTCAAAGGGCGGCAGCAGGTGGTGCTTGTTGTAGCTTGCGACAGGCGCCTGCGGAGTGTAGATGCGGGCCTGGTTGTAGTCGCGAGGCCCGGACTTGTGAACGAGGCCGACGACGATGGTGGATCCTGTTTTATCGGCGAGCGGCTGAAAGATGTCGTCGGTCTCACCGGCATCGGTATCCGTGACGGTGCCGAGTTTCTCGGGCATCACGATGAACTGCGCTCCGCGAGCGGTGAGGCTCTCTGCTTCGCGTGCGTAGTCCGCGAACAGGCGCCTGCTCTTCGCACCCGGAGCAGCGATGTTCACGTTTGCCGGCGTATCGGAGGCGATAAGTCCTACTTTGACTTTCTGAGATTGCGGGATGGCCAGGCGCACTACGCCGAAAACCAACACCAGGACGATGGTGCCGAGGGACGCGGCGACGATGCTGAGCGCCTGCTGCGGCTGCGAGCGGCGCAGGTAGAGAGCGATGGCGAGCGCGGCGGGAAAGAGCAGTAGCAGAAAGCTGAGACCCCTCGGGCCGGTAATCGAGGCGAGTTGCAGGAAGGCTAGGAAGTGGAGCTGGGAATACGCGAGGCTGCCGGCGGTGCCGTGCGGCGTGGTGAGGTTGCGGATGTATTCGAAAGAAACCCAGGTGGCGGGAAGGACGAGCAGCGCGCTCCACGGGGCGCCGCGATGCACCAGCGCGCGGAAGGCCAGCACGGCCGCGGCGAAGATCAGCGCGACGGCGCCGAAGATGCTGAACCACGCGCCCGCAGGTACGCCAAGCAGGCGTAAGTAGTGCCATAGATTCAGACCGCCGATGAGCCATGCGAGAAATGCGACGATGGCCGCACTGCGCCAGTCACTGTGCAGGGCGAAGAGCAATACCGGGAGCGGCGCAAACCAGAGCAGCGGCCACAACGGGTTGAGGCCGTTGCCGAACCAGACCAATACGGCGGCAGACGCGATCGCAAGGAGCGCAAGAACGAGGTGACGATGCTTAGCTGCGAATGCCATTGAGATACCTCCAGAAGGATCTGCGGCAGAAGGTGCGGAAGCGAGCGGGCGACATGGCCATGCGCCCGCCCAGGTAGAGCATGATGAGTCCCTGCAGGAGTGCGCCCATTTCGAAGACGATCTCCCACGGGTCGTCCTTGCGGAAGTAGCCGATCTCCATGCCTTCCTGAATCAACGCGGCCATGGGATTGGCGGTGGGCGAGCGGCCGGCTTTGAAGTCACGCGGATACTGCCGCGCGCCTTCGCGCTGGCGGAGGAACATGAGTTCGAAGAGCCGCGGGTTCTTCAGGGCATGGTCGAGATAGATGTCGAGAATCTTCGCCAGCCGTTTTTCTATATCGCCGGAGAGGCGCGCCGCCGAGAGCTGGATCGCCAGTTCGTCGAAGCCCTCAT
>DASXGY010000434.1:0-5209 GCA_036488835.1 Acidobacteriaceae bacterium | reverse complement strand
AGGCCGCCTTCCACGCCTCCGTTGTGGCCGTGATAGACGAAGCCGTCGTGGATGCTGGTGTAGTTGCTGAGACCGTAGCCGGCCTTCAGGCCTTGTTGAGCCTGCCAGGTGCGAGTGGGAGCTTCCATGCGATCGATGTCGGTTGCGGGCAGGATCGGCTGTCCGTTGACCGCGCCGCGATTGAGATAGAACTCCACGTACGCGGCCATATCGTTGGCCGAGGCGTTGATGGCGCCGGCGGGACGCTCAAGGATGTTCCAGTAGGGATAGGGCGTTTTGCCGTCGTCGTGATAGAGGGTGGTGAGTTGCGGCGAAGGCTGCTCGAAGTACGTGGCCGTCTTCATGCCGATGGGCAGGAAGAAGTTCTGCGTGACGTAATCCTCGAAGCGCTGGCCGGTGATCTTTTCGACGATGTAGGCGGCGACGGGCGGCCCGGAGTTGCAATAGGCCATGCGGGTTCCGGGCGGCCAGCGCGAGATGCGCGAGTGGTGGTAATAGTCGAGGCCTTCCCGCAGCGTCATCCCCTTGGCATCTTTGGCGTATTCGCGCAGATGCAGATCGTCCCAGCCGGTGGTGTGTTCGAGCAGGTCGACGACGCGGACCGGGTCGGTGGCTTCCCAGCGATTCTCGAAATAGATCTCCGGGACCAGCTTGTGCACCGGGTCCTGGAGCGAGAGTTTGCCTTCATCCACCAGCTTGAGGATGGAGAGCGAGACGAAGGCCTTGGAGGTGGAACCGATGCGGAAGAGGGTGTCGGCGGTGGCGGGCTGATTCGCAGCGACGTTCGATTTGCCGAGGCCGGCGACCCAGTCATCGGCCCGCTTTGGACCGTCGCGATGAACGATAGCGACGGACGCGCCCGGGGTGTGGGTGTCGTGGAGGATTTTTTCCAGTTGCTGGCGGAGCTCCGGGATGGATTGCGCCGGCTTGGGTGTGGGCTCCGGTTTTTTCTGGGCAATGAGGGCGGCGGACAGCAGGCAAAAGATAGCGGCGAGGCAGATGGATGAGGCGTTGTGCCTGGGCATCGTGTCCTTCATGCTCAAATTTAGCGACCGGATGGGATGGCAGCCAAGTTCGCGCGTGATGGTATCACCGGTGGAAGCGATGCGGGCGAGGGTCGCGCGATCGCGAGGGTGCGTCGCTCTATTCGGCGCGGAGAGCCTGGGTGGGATCGAGCGACGCGGCGCGATGGGCCGGAACGGCGGCGGCGAGGAGCGCTACTGCGGCGAGGACAAGGAGGGACAGGAGGGCGACGCGGATGTCTGCGGGCGAGACGCCGTAGAGGAAACGGCGAACGAAGAGATAGCCGATGCCTGCGAGCGCGAGGCCGCATGCGGAGCCGATGAGGACCATGCGCAGTGCTTCGCCAATCACGATTTTCAGCAGATGAGCGCGGGTTGCGCCGACGGCGATGCGGACGCCGAACTCCGAGGTCCGCTCCTGGACGCGCAGGGCGAGCAGTCCGAAGATGCCGATAGCACTGAGCAGCAGCGCGATGGCGGCGAAGATATTGGTGAGAGTGGCGATGAGGCGCTCGCTGCCCAGGGACTGGTCGACCTGGTCGCGCAATGGCAGGAAGGCCATGATGCCGGTATCGGGCGCGTAGCGGGCGAGCGTGGCGCGGTAGGCGGCAATGGCTTCGGCGTCTGTGTGTGCGCGGATCATGAAAACGAGGTTCGTGGTGTAGTCGCTGTCGGTGATCTTCGCTGTGCCGGCGGGAAAGTAGAGAGTGGGCGGCGCAGGATCGCGCAGGTTGGCGTAGTGCGCGTCTTCGACCAGGCCAACGACGCGGCAGGTGGCCTTAAGGGTGTCCTGATTGTCTTTTGTCTTTGCCATCACTGTCTCGCCCAATGCGGATCCGCCAGGAAAGAGCGTGCGCGCGGCGGACTCGTTCAGCACGCAGGTAGAGCGGTCATGATCGTCGGCGGTGAATTCGCGGCCGGCCAGCAGCCGTGTCCCCATGGTGGGAAAGTAGCCGTCACCGACGTCGTTGAAGTCGATGGTGTGGTCGATGTGGGTTTGCGCGGCTGTGTGCACGATGATATCGGGCGCAAATGTGGTCAGCGGTGTCACCCATGTGTAGGTAGCCGCCTGGACACCAGGTCGTGCACGAAGATCTTCTGTCATCATGCGATAGAGTGCTGCGATCTCGGCCGGCGTCTTCTTCAAGGATTGAAACTGCCCACACACCTCCATCACATGTGCGGCATTGAATCCGGCATAGTTGCTGCGCAGGCGCAGGAGCGTCTGGCTGAAGAGACCGGCGCCCACTACCAGGATCAACGCCAGCGCGAACTGCGCGGGGATGAAGATGCGGCGGCGCAGCGTACTGGTGCGGCGACTGGTCCCGCATGACTTGAGCAGGGTAGCGGTCGAGGTGCGGCTGGCGAGCAGAGCGGGCGCCAGGCCGAAGAGCAATGTAGTGGCGAGTGCGAGTGCGCTGGTGAGCGCCAGGACGCGGACGTCCGGGCGCAAAAGAGTGGCCTCGCCGGAACCTGGCGGGGTGAGAAATGCTCCCAGCGCTGCGGTGCTGGACCAGGCGAGCGCGGCGGCCACCGCACTGCCGATGAAGGCAAGCAGCAGCGATTCGGTGAGGCACTGCTGCACAATGCGGCTGCGCGCGGCGCCCAGGGCGGTGCGCACGGCGAACTCATGCTGGCGCGCCTGCAGCCGCGACGTTTGCAGCCCGCCAAGATTGATGCAGCAGAGCAGCAAAACCAGGAGCACGATGCCTTGCAGCAGTAGCAGAGGCTGCCGGTACTGGCGATCGAGAAAAGAGATTCCCCGGCTGGCCGATCGCGCGCTAAGCGTAGCTTGCCGAAAGATCGGATTAGCGAGCACGCTCGGCGGCACCAGTGCATGAATAAAGGAAGGGCTGGCAGCTGCGAGTTCCGCATTCAGCGCAGCGAGCGAGACATCCGGCCGCAACCGGCCGAACGCACCCATCTGGAACATCTCGGGATGGATATATGGATCCTGATCCGGCGTGGTGACCAGGGTGGAGACGATATGTGCCGGCAGGTAGAGCTGGGTGGTGAAGCCGATGAATATCCCGTGAAAGTTATTGGGTAGAACACCGACGACTACTGCGGGCTGGCCGGAGATGACGATGTGTTTGCCGAGTACGGCCGAATCCCCGTGGTAGTTGGATTGCCAGAAGCCATGGTCCAGCACGACGGGCCAGCCGCCCTCCGGCCCTCCAGGTATGTCATCGGCCGCGGTGAGCAGCCGCCCGATAAACGGCCGAAGACCCAACACGGAAAGTCCATTGCCTGTGACAAGAGACGACGCGATGGAGCGCAGAGTTCCCTGATCGTCCGGAACGGAGACCATCTGGTCCATCCATCCGGATAGATCGCTAAGGCCGTGGGTGTATTGGCGCAGGTGGTCGAAGGTGCGGAAGGATTGGCCGCCGATGAATTCCGGGGTCGCCGGGCTGCGATATCCGACTTGGACAAGTTCATTCGGATGCGATACCGGCAGCGAGCGCAGCATCACGTCGTCGACGAGAGTGAAGATGGCGGCGTTTGCGCCTATGCCGATGGCGAGCGTGAGAATCGCGGTGAGAGTGTAGCCGGGAGACTTGCGGAGCTGGTGGAGGGCGAAGCGGAGGTCGGACCAGAGGTTTTCAAGCCAGCGCCACTGCCAGACTTCGACGCCACGTTCGCGGGCCAGCGTGATGTTGCCGAAGGAGCGGCGGGCTTCCCGTGCAGCCTCTTCCGGGTCGCGGCCCTGCTCGATGAGTGCGGCGGTGCGCTCGGCTATGTGTTGCTGGATCTCTTCGTCGAGATCGTCGTTGGCGTGCTTGCGAAAGATGAGTTTGCGAAGCCAGAGCATCTTTGACCCCATGTGAGTCAGAGTCCGATAGACGGTGGAATTCTCGCGTCAGGCATAGAGTAAACAGGGGTAATGGGGTGAGTGTCAAGCAATGCAGGCAGCCAACAGGAATACTGCGCTGCGCAGTCGATCGAGCGGTCGCAGACTGCGACCGGCTGAGATGTCGGGGGAGATCCGTGCGGTCGACAAGGCCCGGATAACGAGAGCAGGCTGTCTCTTTCTACTTCTTGTTCTTGGCGGTAATCGACTTGTATCCCGAGTTTCCTGCCTTCTTCATCGCGGCCATGCCTTCTTCGGCGCTGAGCAGCGGAGTGGTTTTCACGTTCTTGCAGGCTCCGCCGGCTGCGATGGCCAGTGCGAAGGCTGCGGCGCTCGCGTTGTTCGGCATCTCCATAATGGTGACAACGTCATAGTCTCCAAAGGACCACCAGACAGCTTCCATGGAACCGCCAAGCTTCTCGATCGTCTTACGCACAACCTCGGTGCGGTTCTGCGGTTTTTTGACCATGGCGGCTAACGCTTCCGTGCTGTAGGACGCCTGCAATAGATACCTGGGCATGAATGCCCCCTTTTCGATGTGAGTTTTGATAGGAAACGGTGGGGAGCCAGAGTATATACCTCTGCCGGGAAATCTTCGGGCTCGAACCTCATCCGCTTCCATGCGGGAGATGACCGAGAGCTATTTTTTGCCCATCGCCTGCTCACGACGCTGTTTCCGCAAGAGCAGCAGCACGGCAAGCGCGCCGAGCCACGAACTCACCGCACAACTCAACATCACGGAGCGGTACCCTGCGAAGAACGACCGGTCCAGCATGCCCGCAGCCTGTGCGTGCTGCGGCTGCGTGAGTCCGGCGGGGATGGGCGTGTCGTGCAGCCGTGCCTGCTGCGCAGTCATCTGCTGCTGCGCCGCCGCGGGCAGATTCGACTGCTCCAGTTCATGCCCCAGCCGCGAGCTGAACCCGTGCGCCAGCACAAAGACCAGCACCGACACCGCAACCAGTTGCGCGAGCCGCGACAGCGCATTGTTCACTGCGGACGCCACACCCGTCTTCTCCTGCGGCACAGACGACATCGCCGCGGTGGTGAGCGGTGCCACCGCCAGCGTCATCCCTGCACCCAGCAGCAGCACGCCGGGCAGCAGGCTTCGCCAGTAAGCGCCCTCCGCCGACAGCGCAGCGAACAACAAGAACCCCAAACCCGCGCAGATCGCGCCACCGGCCAACAGCCAGCGCTCGCCGAAGCGCTCCGCCATGGCGCCGACCCGTGCGGAGAAGAAAAACATCATCGCCACCACCGGCAGAAACACCGCGCCTGCCTCCACCGGCGCATAGTGCCGCACCTGGATCACGTAGAACGGGATCACATACAATCC
>DASXGY010000393.1:0-2816 GCA_036488835.1 Acidobacteriaceae bacterium | reverse complement strand
CTCCGCCGCCGGGGCATTTCGTAGCGATGACGGTGGCACATCCTGGAAGCCCATCAATCGCGGTCTGCGCTCGCAGTACATCCCCGACCCCACTGCCGAGGTCGGCCACTGCGTCCACCGCATCGCCATGCACCGCACCCGACCCGGCGTCCTGTATATGCAGAAGCACTGGGATGTCATGCGCTCCGACGATGCGGGCGACAACTGGCGCGAGATCAGCGGCAACTTGCCCACCGACTTCGGCTTCGCCATCGACGTGCACGCCCACGAGCCGGAGACCATCTACGTCGTCCCCATCAAGAGCGACTCCGAGCACTACCCGCTCGACGGCCAGTTGCGGGTCTATCGCAGCCGCACCGGCGGCGACGAGTGGGAGCCGCTCACCAAAGGCCTGCCGCAAAGCAACTGCTTCGTGAACGTGCTGCGCGATGCCATGGCCGTCGACACTATGGACGACTGCGGCATCTACTTCGGCACCACCGGCGGCCAGGTCTATGCCTCCCCCGATGCCGGCGACAGCTGGGCACCCATCGTGCGCGATCTGCCCGCGGTCCTCTCCGTCGAGGTGCAGACGCTCTCCTGATTCTGAATAAAGCAACAAACGTGAGCCCGCTATCGACAATCCGCGTCATGCTGCCCACCCACCTGCGCAACCTCGCGCGTGTTGGTGCCGAGGTCACGCTCCAGGTCCCGGCGCCGGTCACCATCGCCTCCGTGCTCGACGTGCTCGAAGCGCGCTATCCCATGCTCTGTGGCACCATCCGCGATCATGACACCCTGCGCCGCCGCGCCTTCATCCGCTACTTTGCCTGCGAGGAAGACCTGTCGCACGCCGCGCCCGACACGCCGCTCCCCGATGCGGTCGTCGCCGGCCGCGAGCCGCTCATCGTTCTCGGTGCCATCGCCGGCGGCTAAGGCAAAAGCACGTCTACAGTTGCTGTGCCTTGCCTCTCGTCTCCCCCGCATCTCCAAAATGTTGCCGTCGCAGCGCGGACCGGATGCGTCTGATCTTCTAGAAGTGGCCCGGAAAATCCCTTTTATTTCGACTATCCGGTTAGCGCTATTGAGCACATCGATAACTCTGCACAATTTCCTGCAGACCGGGAACTATTCGCCGCGCCGTCGGTCATTTCTTCGCGTAGTTATCGAAGATCATGTAGAGCCACCACATTTTCCTCTTCGCCCGACATCATCCGCGGCATATCTCCGCATCTGAATTTCGCAGAGGGTAACCACGATGGATACCAGGATGTTGATTCCCGTAGTCGTCATCGTCGCCATTCTCGTCGTCGTAGCCGTGGCGCTCGCCATGCGCCGCCGCAGAGACAAACACCGCACCGATAAACTGAAACGCCGCTTCGGACCGGAGTACGACCGCACCGTCATCCAGCAGCACGGCGACTCCCGCCTCGCCGAAGCAAATCTGGCCGATCGCGAGAAGCGTGTGGAAGCCTTTCCTCTCCGCGCCCTCTCGGCAGTCGATCGCGAGGCCTACGCGATGGAGTGGGCCGCCGTGCAGCGCCGCTTTGTCGACGACCCGTCGGCCGCCGTGGGCACGGCAGACCGTCTGGTCGGCCGCGTCATGATCGACCGCGGCTATCCCATGGCCAACTTCGAGCAGCGAGCAGCAGATATCTCTGTGAGTTATCCCGCTGTCGTCCAGAACTATCGCGCGGGACACGATATCGTAATGCGCCACGCCGAGAGCAGGGCCACCACGGAAGACCTGCGCCAGGCCATGGTCCACTACCGTTCGCTCTTCGATGAATTGCTCGAACCCGCCAAGGTCGAAAGAATCGATCACCGACACAGAGGAGTTGCTCATGAGCGTGCTTCGTAAGCCGAAAGAACAATGGACCGCGGCGGACACCGCCAACCAGCCGCGTGTCGGCGCAATGCCGGGCGATGCCGTCGTGCACGAAACGGATCTGGACGAAACGGATATCGATCCCGCCGATCGCCGTCCACCCCAATCCGCCGCAGCCCGGTCCGTGACCAGCCGCGATATCGCAGGCGACGACATTGACGGTACCGACGACACCTATGACGGAGAGATCGTGAACTCTAGCGTCAATTCGGCGCAGAACGCAGACCTCCCGAACATGGACAACATGGACAACATGGATTCCGCGTCACGACATTCTGTGTCAGGAAATTCCGTATCGCGGCCCGCGCCATCCGGCATCGGGCGTCAGACCGCAAAGCAGACCTCTGCGTCTACCGTTGCAGCAGATTCCGCCGCCTCGCAAAACATGGCTGCGGGCGCTGAGGTCAACGGCCGGAGCGAGAGTCCGCTCTTCGCCGAAAATGAATTGCGCGACTTCCGCGCGCGATGGGACCAGGTGCAGACGTCGTTCGTCGACGAGCCGCGCCACGCCGTGGAGCAGGCGGACACGCTGGTTGCCACCGTGGTCAAGCGCATCGCGGAGCAGTTCGCAGAAGAGCGCAGCAAGCTGGAAAAGCAATGGGACCGCGGCGACAACGTCTCCACCGAAGAGCTGCGCCAGGGCTTCAGACGCTATCGCGCCTTCTTCGACCGCCTGCTTTCCTTCTAGGCTGCTCGCTTCCAGAACTTCCCCCCAGGGCGTTGCCATTCAGGCGGCGCCCTCAGCGTTTCTAGCGCGATGCGCACTCGCTTCTGCGGAGTGGTTGGCCGCGCAGTTATTTACTTCATAGACTCGCGCAGCGAAATCAACATGCGATCGCGATCGCCCAGGCGAATCAATCCCCGCCGCGGATACTCCACATCCAGAATGGTGTACACGGTCAGCGTCACTGCCACAGCCAGCGCAATCGAGTACAGCCAGTCGCGGCCA
>DASXGY010000386.1:0-6550 GCA_036488835.1 Acidobacteriaceae bacterium | reverse complement strand
CGGTACAGTTCTCGGGCGGCGAGCCGACCTTGTCGCCGTACTTCCTGGATGCGGTCGCTTACTCGCGCAAGGTGGGCTACAACTCGGTGCAGGCGGCGACCAACGGCATTGAGTTTGCGAAGTCGAAGGAATTCTGCCGCGCTGCCGCGGAAGCGGGTCTGCGCTATGCGTACCTGCAGTTCGATGGCATTGGCAATGCAGCGAACTCGCACCGCAAGGTGGGCAATGCGTTCGACGTGAAGCTCCAGGCGATCCACAACCTGCACGAAGCGGGCGTGGACATCGTGCCGGTGACCACGATCGTGAACGGCATCAACAACGAGCAGGTGGGACGCATCATTCAGTTCGCCCTCGACAATCCAAAGCGCATCAACTTCCTGAGCTTCCAGCCGGTGAGCTTTACCGGCCGTGATGAGGAAGTGAGCGACGAACGCCGTGCCGCGCAGCGCTACACGCTGAGCCACCTGGCGAACGACGTTCGCGACCAGACAGGTCTGGGCCAGACGGATCGCGACTGGTTCCCGATCAGCTTCATGAGCACCTTTTCCGACTGGGCCGACCTGGTGCACGGGCCCAACGCGGACTGGGGACAGCTCTCCTGCGGTTGCCACCCGAACTGCGGCATCGGCATGGCGCTGATGATCGATAAGCATACGAAGGAAGCCGTGCCGGTGACTGCGTTCCTGAACGCCGACCGGTTGGCGAAGGACGTTGCGAAGGTGAACGATGCAGCGCGCGGCAAGTTCCTCTCCGTGGTGGGCGTGGCGCTCGCGCTGCTGCGCAACTACGACCCGAGGAAGTCGCCGACGCACTTCCGCATCATGGACCTGCTGCAGAAGTTCGATAAGTGCTTCGGCGCCACCGGCCGCAACTACGGCAAGGTGACCGGCGATCGCACCATGGCGGACATCGAGAAGCGCCGCGCTGACCGCTGGAACTTCCTGTTCATCGCGGGCATGTGGTTCCAGGACCTGTTCAACTACGACTTCCGCCGCACCGAGCAGTGCATCATCCCCTACGCAACACAGGAGGGTGAGATCAGCTTCTGCGCGTACAACACGGGTGTGGGCTGGCGGAACATCATCGAGAAGATGCACATGACGGCGACGCTCACCAAGTGGTACGACGAGCATGGCCGGCATGAGATCTTCGCGGGCGGCAAGAAGGTGGGTCTCGACACACAGGACAAATACGACCTGGTGCTGAACGAGGCACACGTGAACGCTGCGGCCAATGACACGTTCGAGAAATCGGGTATCGCAAAGAACAGCCGCGAGGAGAAGATCCGCGCGCGCGATGCCAAGATCAAGAACGATGCCGAGAACGCGAAGATGGCTCGCATGTACAAAGAACACGTGCTGGGCGAGAAGCCGGTCGAAGGACTGGTATCGCTCGATGCCATCAAGCCCGCTCCAAAGGTGCGGGTCGAGACGGAAGAGCCGGTGATGGGCGACTAGCTCGTCATCGCAACGAACGAAAGCGAAGGCCGCCAGTGATGGCGGCCTTTGTTGTCTCTGCGTCCGGCCATGCCCCACGGCCGTGGGATACTTGGCCTGATGGCGTTGCAGAAAAAGTGGATATTGTTAGGAATGTCGGCTTTTCTTGCGACCGCTTTCGGCCTCTTTGTGCTGCCGTTTTTGTTGCCCCCCGCGCCGCTCACTGCGATTTCCGCAGCCAATACTGCCGGTTTTAACAATCGTGTCGCAGCCTATGCCGCTGCCATGATCAGCCTCGGCATCCTGCTGATCGCGTTGCGTCTGGATCTTCGGCTTCGATTGCCACGTGCTCAGGACTGCGCGCAGATGTCACGTGTTTTTGTCTGGCGATGGGCCCTTCTCATGGGAGCCATCACAACGGTTCTCGCTGTGCTGATCTACCAGAGCCGCTTGCGATATGAGGTGGACCTGGGCTACTTCATAGAGCAGATGACCAAGGTTGCCGACTACAACCGGCAGCTTTACAGCCAGGTTGAATTCCCGTACGGGCCGCTGCTCTTCTATCCGACTATCTGGATGCGTGGGTTCTTTCGTTCGATGTGGTACCCAATGGAGGCCTCCTACATCTGGACGCTTTTCCTCAATATCGTGCTCGGCCTGCTGCTGGTTGCGTATTCGTTGGAGCGGCTGCCGATTGCGAATTGGCTGCGGCGCGCAACCTTCGTTTGCTTCGCCATCTTTGGATTTAACCTCGGTTTCGGGCTGAATTACACCTATTTCCGCTTCGCCATTCCGCTGGCCAGTCTGTTGTTCTGTCTGCGTCCTCGGCAGGTGTGGAAGGTATTTGTGCTCGTTGTTCTGGGCGAGGTACTCAATCTGGGTGTGTCTCCGGAGATGGGATTTTCGTTCGCATGCGGGGCCGTTGCATTTTCCGGTCTTCAAGCCTGGAGGCAACGGAATGCTGCATGGCTCAGCATTTCGCTCGGCGTTTTGCTGGCAGGAGTGATTTTTGTGAGTCTGGTTGGCCGGACGTACTTCACGATGTTGTCGCAGTTCTCCGGAGGGGCCTTCAATCTCATTGTGGAGCCGCAACCGTATGTCCTGTTCTTTCTCGTTGCGCTGGTATGGCTGGCGCCGCTTGCAGTAGCCACGGCCTGGCGTACGGAGCGCGACGACGCAGTCCTCTTGTCGACCGTGTTCATCTCGGGACTGGCCCTGCTCCCGGTCTGCTTTGGGCGAGCCGATGCCGGACATGTTGTTTACAACGGGATCGCCATCCTGTTCCTCGCACTGATTCCGGTCAGTACCTGGCGTATTTCGGCGCAGAGGGCCTGGATCGCAGCGATGTTTTTGGCAATCGGGATATCGCAGGTCATTTTCCTGATCTCTAGCCAGTACAGGATGCGAGCGGTTCTTGATACCCTGCTGCTTCGATCCGCGCCGGTCCGCGTACGCAGCGCGCTCCTGCGTATCCACACGCCGAAGACTCCCGGTGCAGCGGAGCGTTTCCTGGCTGTACATTCGGAGTCAACCCCTCCATTCGATATCAACCGCTTGAGAGAACTCACCGGTGGAGAGGTGGTCGCCACGCCTTTCAATGCCACACTTGCAATCGAACATGATCTTCGCGCGCATAATATGTATTTCCCGGAGATGTATATGTCGGTGATTGGCGTTTTGGGACCTTCCGCAGAGCGAAGGAAAATTCAGGAGATCAATTCGCAACGATGGCTGCTGATGGGGAATGACGCTGACGGGCAATTCACAGAGACGCCGGAGAATACGCGACAGTATCTGGGTATTGGATTTCCCTATGCCTCGCATCGCAAACCCTATTCTTGCGGTGTGTTGATGGCAGAAAACCTGAAGAAGAACTGGGAGCCTGTCGCGCTGTTCGATGAACTGACGCTGTATCGTCGCCGCTGGTGACGGCTAGTTCCATGCTTCTATACATTCAGTGGGCAAGGATAAGGGCGCGTTTCCGATGCATGCAGTGGATGGAGCTGTTTTGAAAAAACCGGTAGGCGTGTACATCGTCGCGATCTATTTCACGGCGGTGTGGCTCTTCTCGATGGGAAGTCTGGTCTATGTGCTGTTCTTCCGGCTCACGCCGGAGATGCGGCATCAGCTTGTCGCGTCGTCCGCCCTGGCAGCGCTGGCGATTGCCGATCTGAATGGATTGCTGGCTGTGGTGGCGTCCTGGCTGCTGGTGACGATGCGGCGGATTGGCGCGGGGCTTCTGCTGGCGTCGACGGTGCTGGTGGCTGGGCTATGCGCGATCTCCTGGCCGCCGCTACTGCACCGCTATTCGCAGTCTCCGACGCATGCGGGACTGCACGCGCTGCTGCTGGGCGGAAGCAATCTGGTGCTGCACATTGCGGCGACGGTATATGCCTTTCGCCTGAACAGCAAGGGACTGCTAGGCTAATCGGTATGCGACGCATGGCTCATTGGAGATGGAGTGGAGGCTCGGAGGGCGGGATGCATCGTGCCGCATTGGCTATGGTGTCTCTCGCAGTTCTCGCGCTCGCCGGATGCACCATTTACTCCGAGCAGAAGTCGCCGGGAGTGACGCAGACCACGAGCGCGGAGCAGGTGAACCGCATCTTCTGGCAGGATGTGGAGCAGGCGAAGTGGCTGCAGGTGAATGCACTGCTGGCTCCGAATGCGGTGTGGCGGGTGAATGGGCAAGTGATCCCACGCGCGCAGATTGTGCCGTGGCTCCAATCGCTGGGAACTCATGGCGTGCAGGTGAGCGATGTTGCGCTGACGCCTGCGGTGAATGACATGAACCTGGTGTATACGGTACAGATACAGGCGGACAAGGCTGTGGCCGCGCAGGTTGGCGCTGGATGCGCGGGCCGTCCGCAGACGTTGAGTGCGCTCGCCGTTTGGCAGCAGCCGCAGCCTACAGGCGATGCAAAAAAAGATAAACAGGCCAGCAACAAGGTGTATGGCGGCTATCTGCTGACCGTGCATGACCTGACAGCTACAGGCAATGCCGGCTGCAGCTAAAGCTGTTGCGGCGCAGCAGCCAGCCGGGGAAACGCTCGCGACCGAAGAAATTCCCGAGATGCGCGACGCGCTACTGACCTGGTATGCGGCGCACAAGCGCGACCTGCCGTGGCGCGCGACACGCGATCCGTATCGCATCTGGGTATCGGAGATCATGCTGCAGCAGACGCGAGTGGCCGCGGTTCTGGAGCATTACCGGCGATTCCTGGAAGCATTTCCAACCGTGCAGGCGCTGGCAGCCGCGAGCGAGCCGGAGGTCCTGGCGCTGTGGAGCGGGCTGGGCTACTACCGGCGCGCGCGGATGCTGCATCGCGCGGCGAAGGTGGTGGCGGTGGAACTGGGTGGCGCGGTGCCGCGTACGGTGCTGGGCCTGCTGGCATTGCCGGGAGTGGGAGCGTATACGGCCGCGGCGGTGGCGAGCATCGCTTTTGAAGAGCCGGTAGCTGTGGTGGACGGCAATGTGGCGCGGGTGCTGGCGCGGGTGGCGGGGTGGTCTGCGGCAGAGGCGGGATTTGCAACCGCGGTGCGCACATTTGCAGGCGCGCTGGTAGATCCGGAGCGGCCGGGAGACTTCAATCAGGGAATGATGGAGCTGGGCGCGATGATGTGTCTGCCGCGCGCGCCATTGTGTCTGGGTTGTCCATGGCAGCCGTGGTGCCGCACGCGTGGTGAGCATCCTGTGGCGGCGCGACCTGCGCAGCAGCAGCAGCATGGCGCGCGGGTTGTGCTGCTGCGGGGAACGGGTGCGCGGCAGCAGGTGCGACTGGTGCAGCGGGCGGCAGATGCGTCACTGATGGCCGGCATGTGGGAGCTGCCGGTGTATGAGCCGGTTGCAGACGAGTTGCCTGAGTTCACGGTGAGGCATGCCATCACAGTTACGAATCATGTGGTGGATGTCTACGTGCAAAGGGGCGCAGCGCGCGGCCAGGAAGGCGAGTGGGTGCTGGTAAGTAAGCTGGCGCAGCGAGCGCTTACCGGGCTGACGCGCAAGGTGCTGCGCCGTGTTGGCTGCATGCAATGACGTGCGTGCAGATTAATACTGCACGAAAAACTCTGACATGGGCGGCGCCGTTGCCGCCGCAGCTGGAGGATTCGGCAGGCCAAGGACATCCATGACTGTACGCAGCATGCTTTGGTGTTGGTACAGAGTCGTGGATGTCTGCGTATAGCCCACCTTTACGATGGGACCCCAGAAAACGGACGCGACATGACCGCCGCCGTGCGTGGCATCGCTGGTCGCTGCTTCATCGAAATCCACGATCAGCGCGCCGTCGCCGCCCGGTGCGAATGCGGGGTTATTGGACAAGGGGATGACCACATTCGACTGCAACCATGAGTCCGCCTGCTGCGGCGTTCCGGTGTGTGCGTCATCATCGATATTGGGCACGATGAAGGAGAACTCTGGCAGTGTCCCGTTGGCCAGGTCGGTGGCGAACTGCGTGAACGGCCAGATACGTTGTTTCGCCACCTGCGGGTTGTTGGCGATATCCGAGAGCAAGGCAAACGGATTATGCCGGATGAGATAGAGGCCGGTATTTCCGCCAAGGTAGCCTTGTGGAATGCCCTCTGCGTAAATACGGAAAGGGACGTTCGCGGCGAGCATACGGCGGGCTATGTTGTCGACGTTCCAGACCTTGGTGGAATTGTCATTGGTCGTCAGCAGCTGGCCTGTCGTGAGCATGAAGTAGTTGCCGATCGATGGATGGGAATTCGCATAATAATTCGTCGCCAGGGCCCCATTGCTGATCAGGTTATTCAGGTTCGGCCAGGCGCTATTGCGTACCACGGTTGAATAACTCTGATTTTCTTCAAGCACCATGACGATGTGCTTGCTCTGGACGGTGACGCTCGCGTTACCCGACTGTGCCGTGTCCTGAACGCTGGTTGCGGTCACGGTTACTGCGCCCGCCGAGGCAGGTGCAGTGAAGAGCCCGGCCGCGTTGACGGCGCCGGCGCTTGCGGACCAGGTAACGGCAGAGCTGAAATTCCCTGAGCCCTTCACAGTCGCATTGCACTGCGAGGTTGCGTTGAGGTTTACGGTTGCCGGATTGCAGGCAACGGAGACAGAGGTGACGGCGGAGCCGGGCGTGGACGTCTGC
>DASXGY010000351.1:0-3222 GCA_036488835.1 Acidobacteriaceae bacterium | reverse complement strand
TCGAGGCGCCGCTGCCGGAAGAGCTGGAGCTGTTTCTCAAACAATTTGCTACTGAGTTGACCATCCAGCGCCTCCCCGCACCGGCAGCCGCTCGCTCGCGCAGGGAACGCATACAATGAAAGCAGCCTCCATGAGTCCTCGCCTTCCCTCTGCCCAGGGCCGTTCGGGCTTGCGCCGCTTCGGCTTCTGTCACTACGTCTCTGGCGTTTTGCTGACTGGCCTGATTTTCAGTTCGCTTTCTCTCGCCGCCCAGACTGCGGCGCCGGCTTCCGCGCCGGCTTCCGCGCCGGCGGTCCAGTCCACGCCACCCGCCCCATTGCCCAACGCACCCGGACAGACCACACCGGGACAGACCACCCCCACACCCGCGCCGGTTAAGCCTGCATCGCCACCGCCAGCGCTTCCCGCTGCGCAGCCGTCAGCTCGAGTTCCCGCCAGCAATCAGCAGCCGGAGCAGGCTATACCTGACGATGAGCAGGGCACGTACACGCTGAAGACCAACGTGAACGAGGTCAACCTGACCTTCACGGTAACCGATCGTCACGGGCACTTCGTCAACAACATGCAGCAGCACGACTTTGCGCTGCTCGACGATCAACGTGCTCCGGCGCAGGTCTACAGCTTTACCCAGCAGACCAATCAACCCTTGCGTGTCGGCCTGGTCATCGACGCCAGCACCTCCATCCGTGCGCGCTTCAAATTCGAGCAGCAGGCGGCCACCGAGTTTCTGCTGGATATCCTTCGCCCGCGCACCGACCGCGCCTTCATCATGGGCTTCGACGTTACGTCCTACGTCACGCAGGGCTTTACCAACAATCCCGACCTCCTGGAGACGGGGCTGAACCGCCTGAAGCCGGGCGGCGGCACCGCGCTCTACGACGCGGTCTACCGTGCCTGTCGCGATCAGATGCTCCGCGCCGTTCCGGAGAATGCCGAGGTGCGCAAGGCGCTCATCCTGGTCTCGGACGGCGACGACAACCAGAGCCGCGCCTATCTGGATGAGTCCATCAAGATGTGCCAGCGCGCGGAGACCACCATCTACACCATCAGCACCAACACCAGCCCCACGCGCGAACGCGGCGACGACGTGTTGAAAAAGCTGGCGCTGGCCACCGGCGGCACCGCGTTGTATCCGCAGCGGCTGGAAGACATTGCCAACGAGTTTCACAAGATTGAGGAAGAGCTGCGCTCGCAGTACTCGCTCTCCTACAAGCCGGCAGACTTTCGCGCTGACGGTTCTTTCCGCACCATCTATCTCACCGCCTTGCGCGGCGGATATACCGTCCACGCACGCACCGGCTACTTCGCGCCGAAATAGCCATCACTGCTGTTGGCCGGGCAGCGGAGGCGCAACGAAGCCGCTGTCATGCACTGCCTCCATGAAGATGCCGCAGCGCTCGAAGTACAGCCTGCTCGGGTCCAGGAGCACGACCGTGTCGAAGGGCAGTGAGCCCGGCGCGCTCAGCTTGATCACTTCCACCTTCGAGCCGCGATCCAGACTCAGCTCGTGCATGGTCACGCCTGCTTCCGAGTGATGCGCACTGAACTCCGCGGGATCCACCATGCTGACGCGCGCTCCCGGATCGGTTGCGGATGTCCCGCCCCACACAATATTGCGGTCGCTCATCAGCACCCGCGAGCCTCGCGCCATCTTGCTGAAGAACGCCGGGTTGGCAGTGCAGCCCGGCGTGGCTACCGGCTTCTTTGGATACATCTTCGTGATCTTCCAGTAGCCGCCCACACCCGCCGGCAGGTTCTGGGCCAACGCAATCGGCGCGATGGCAATCATGGCAGTCAGACCGAGCGTCTTCCACAGCGGCAGTGCATTCTTCATCCAAGCATCTCCAGTAATTCTGCTTCGCCGATCACCGGCACCTTCAGGTCGCGGGCCTTGTCCAGCTTCGAGCCCGCCTCTTCGCCGGCCACGACGTAGCTGGTCTTCTTGCTTACGGAGCCGGACACCCGCCCTCCCGATGCTTCGATGCGATCTTTCGCATCGTCGCGCGTCAGGGTAGGCAATGTTCCGGTGAGCACGAAGGTCAAGCCCTCGAGCTTCGCCGTGCGCTTGCGCCGTTCTGCATTAAATGTAAGCCCCGCCGTGCGCAGGCGCTCGATAAGCTCGCGGTTGCGCTGTTCCGCAAAGAACTCATGCACCGCAGCGGCCACCCGGGGGCCCACCTCCTGCACGCGCTCCAGTTCCTCCGGCGTTGCCGCAAGCAGCGCATCCATCGATCCAAATGCATCGGCCAGCAATTGCGCCGTGCGCTCACCGACGAACCGGATGCCCAGCCCGAAGAGCACGCGATCGAGCGGCGCCTTCTTCGACTGGTTGATCTCCGCGACCAGCGCTTCGGCGGTTTTCTGTCCGATGCGCTCCAGCGTCAGCAGCTTGTCGCTGGTGAGTGCATAGAGGTCCGCGATAGAGCGCACCATTCCGTGCTCCATCAGTTGCACCACCACCGCCTCGCCCATGCCATCGATGTTCATCACGTTGCGCGAGGCGAAGTGCAGCAGGCTCTCGCGCAGCCGCGCCGGGCAGTCCACATTCACGCAGCGGTAGTCGGCCTCGCCCTCGGTGCGCACGATCTCGCTGCCGCACACCGGGCAGTGCGTCGGAAAGTGAAATCGCTTGTGCCCGCGAGGGTGATCTTTGTCTTCGACGACTTCGACGATCTTCGGGATCACGTCGCCGCCCCGCTCCACCCGCACAAAGTCGCCGATCTTTACCCCGAGCCGCTCGATCTCGTCCGCGTTGTGCAGGGTCGCGCGGGTTACGGTGATGCCGCCGATGGCCACCGCGCTCAGCACGGCGACCGGCGTCAGCTTGCCGGTACGCCCCACCTGCACCGTGATGTCTTCCAGACGCGTCACACCGCCGCGCGCCGTAAATTTGTACGCGACTGCCCAGCGCGGGGCCTTGCCGGTAAAGCCCAGCCGCTTCTGCAGCGCCGTGTTGTTGACCTTCATGACGACACCGTCGATCTCGTAGCCCAGCGACGCGCGTTGCTCCTCGGCACGCGCTACGAAAGCCTGCAACTGTTCGAGCGTCTTGAGCGCCTCTCGGTGCGGGTTCACGCGGAATCCCGCCGTGGTCAGCGCATCCAGCGTCTCCACCTGGGTAGCGAAGGCGTTCTCGCCCTCTGCGCCGGCGGTGAGTTGCAGCGCGAAGTAGCCGTAGAAATCCAGCCGCCGCTGCGACACGATATTCGGCTCGATGGTACG
>DASXGY010000344.1:0-3368 GCA_036488835.1 Acidobacteriaceae bacterium | reverse complement strand
CGCATCGCGATAGATGACACCGATGCCCGAACCGGCGGCCAGATCGTGAAATTGATTGAACAACACATGCTTCCATGCGTCGGTCAGCTCCGTGTCGGGATAGGTACGGCCGTCCAGCCATGCCAGTGATGCATACTTTTCTGCATTCAGCACCCACTCTTCGCTGTCGCGCATGTTGCGTTTGTGAGCTGCCTGCGTGGTGAAGACGCCGCGGTGAAATTCGAGGTAGAGCTCATCGTTCCAGGTCGGAATGCTGATCTGTCCCGCCGCCGGCGCCGGCAGTTTCGTATCGCCCTTGGCCAGCGTTTCGTAATTCCAGGTGGGTGAGTTCGGAGCAACTTCCTTCTCGACCGCGGAGAAATACGGCTGCGCGGTCCCGAACTCGGAGCGCGGCACTACCTTGTCGGGCTGCATCCAGTGGAGCGCCTGGTCCAGCATGGCGCGCGTGGGACCGCCGCCATGATCGCCGACACCGTACAAATCCATCATCTGGTCCATGCCGGGCGCGCGATCCCGCGCTTCCACCAGATCCTGCGACAGCCGCGCCGGGCTCATATCGCTGCTGGAATAGCCGTGCGGGAAGTAGGTCAGCACCTTGCTGCCATCCGGCGACTCCCACCAGAAGAGCTTCAGCGGCAACTGGTTGGTATCGTTCCAGGTCATCTTCTGGGTGACGAAGTAGTCGATGCCGGAGCGCTTGTAGATCTGCGGCAGTTGCCAGTTGTAGCCGAAGGAATCCGGATTCCAGCCAATGCGCGTCGTGGTGCCATAGAGCTTCTGGAAGGTCTCCTGCCCAACGAGGATCTGGCGCACCAGCGATTCGCCATCCGGCATGTTCAGGTCCGGTTCGATCCACATCCCACCGACAAGCTCCCAGCGGCCTTCCTGAATCCGCTTCTTGATCTCGTCATTCAGCTCCGGATATTTGTCTGCCATCCACTGGTTGTACTGCGCGGCCGATTGCGTGTAGGTGTAGGTCGGATATTCGGTCATCAACTGCGCCGCGGTACCGAAGGTCCGCTTCACTACGTCGACGGCCTCAGTCCACGGCCACAGCCACGCCGCGTCGATATGCGAGTTGCCGGTCAGGTGCATATCCGCCTGCTGCAGCGTCGGCTTCAGCGGCTCAAGCGATTGCTGCGCCTGCTTGAGCGAGGCATCGAACTTTGTCTGGTCCTTGCGGTCCAGAGCGGGCACGTTCACGTCGCCGATCGCCTTGGCAAGCGTCGCCTGGTCGGCGGAGACATCCTTGGACAGCGTGGGAATCAAAAGAGCCGCAGTCTCGAACTCTGTGAGCAGGTCCGAAGGATTGGGTCGGTTCTGGGCAAACTCCAGAGTGAGATCGACGCCGGCGACCCGCTTCTCATCCACTGTCGGAAGAAGCTTCACCGCGACCAGCACCTTGTCGCCGGGTTTGGCATCATCAAAAAGGATGATGGGCTCCAGATCTTCGCCCAGCGCGACGCGGCGGCCGTTGAAATAAATAATCTCGGGCACCGGGCCATTGGCAGTTGCGCGGAAGCGGAACCACACGCGCGCGCCGGTCAGGTCATAACCGTTCAATGTCTGCGGAATCTCAATCTCGCGCCGGAACCAGACTGCTTCTTTCGGTGCGGTCAGCCGATGATGACGGTCGCCGTGTGCATTTACCTGCTGCCAGCTGCTGTCGTCGAGCGAAGGCTGTTCGCCATGCGGCACATCACCCTGGTGATACCGCCATTGGCCCTGCGGCAGCACATTGAGACCTTCCAGACGCTCGATGGTTGACTCTTCCTGAGCGCTCAGGTTCAAGCCCTGGTGCTGGCCGTGATTCATCTCGAAGAGCTGTGCGTGAAGCTTTCCAGGTGCAAACGCGGTGAGTGCAATGGCAGCGATGCAGGCGAGGCAACGGACGGTACGCAAGACGGTCTCCTTCATGCAAGGTCGATCGGGGATTTGCATTTGGCGGGGTGTGGGAACGTCGGACATAAGGCACCGCAATTGTAAGCCAGATAACGATAACGTGGGCGCTCAGCCAGGGTGGCATAGCGGGAAGCGGCGGCCGGGGTGGATCGCCGGCACGCGCAGGCAGCGCAGCGACGAAGGTCAGTAGTAGTCCGCGCAGCTCATGTAGTAGCCGCAGCGCCTGCAGACCAGCTTGCAGCGGCTGCTCTCCAGATGCGACGCGCAGTTCGGACACCACTGGCAGGTATGCTCGGGGGTGCCATGCCGCTGCTCAGAAGACGCCTGCTCTTGATACCGCTGGTCAGAATACTGCTCTTGGACAGGCTCCGTTTCAGCGGAGAGTGTAGGCGACATGACGGTCAGCCTACTCCATCGCCGGCTGGCGATTCATCTGGAATCCGCGTGCATCTCATACAATGTGCGGTCAGGCAGAATCACGCATGACAACTTCACAGAGGAGCAAGTATGGACCGGAAAGCAACAGCGGTGTGGCAGGGCGGACTGAAAGACGGGAAGGGTCGCATCTCGACCGACAGCGGTGTACTGAAGGATGCGCAGTACTCCTTCAGCACGCGATTTGAGAGCGGCATCGGCACCAATCCCGAAGAACTGATCGCCGCCGCGCACGCCGGCTGCTTCACCATGGCGCTGAGTGCGCAGCTGACGGGCGCCAACCTGAAGCCCGAGTCACTCGAAACCACGGCGGCTGTCACCTTTGAGAAGAAGGACGATAAGCCGACCATCACCAAGATCAAGCTGACCACCAACGCGAAGGTGCCGGGCGCCGACCAGGCCGCCTTCGACAAGGCTGCGCAGGAGGCGAAGGCCGGCTGCCCCATCTCGCGGCTCTTCGCCGGCAACACCGAGATCACGCTGGACGCGAAACTGGTCTCGTAATCAGGAGCCGCCGCAGCGCGAGCAGATTGCTTGCGCTGCGGCCGGCTTAGCTGCGCATGCGCACGAAGTCGCGCATCTCGCGATTCAGTCCCGTAGCCTGCTGTACACCCTGGTCCAGCAGCTTCATCCATTCGCGCGCCGGATCGCTCAGCGCGGTTGTGTTCACCAGGTAACTCGCCTGCACGATGATTTCCAGCGCGTTATTCATATCGTGAGTAATGCGCCGGATTTCTTTCGCGTCATCCTGCAGTAGGGGGGTCACCCCGTTTGTCTCTGTCATTCTTTCGGCCCTCTTCTCTGCGCGGCTTGTGGGTGCAGTCTACAGGCATGACGCGGCTTTTTGTTGGATGGCTAAGTGCCTGTAAAGTTTGACTTTTCCCATTCCCTTTGCGAGACTAGCCACTGCTGCCGTCCAGCTCCCGCTGGACCTTACCCGTGCCGAAGTGGCGGAATTGGCAGACGCGCATGGTTCAGGTCCATGTACTCGCAAGGGTGTGGGGGTTCGAGTCCCTTCTTCGGCACCAGCA
>DASXGY010000335.1:0-6311 GCA_036488835.1 Acidobacteriaceae bacterium | reverse complement strand
CGCAATTGCCACAATGCCACGTAGGCTGGGTGATCGAGCCGCGCTGGGCGCCGTTGCTCAAGAGCGATGCCAATGCCGCACCGCACACGCCGGCGATGCCGCTGGTGGATGTGGTGCACACAGCCAACGCGCGTGGCTGGGCGCGGCAGCCGCTGGCTCCGGCGACGTGGCGTGCGATGCGTGGATTGCGACGCGAGCTGCGAGCGCAGCGATATGACCTGGCGATCGACCTGCAGGGTGCGGTGCGGTCGGCGCTGATCGGACGAGCTTCGGGAGCGGCGTTGGTGGGTGAGGCGGAGCCGCGCGAAGGGCCGGCGCGATGGTTCTTTCAGCGGTGCGTGCCGACACTGGGAGTGCATGTAATCGAGCAGGCGGCGGAGGTGGTGGCTGGAGCTACTGGCGTGCATCTGACCCCGCTGCTGCCCGCGCTGCCGGTGGATTGCGCTGCAGAGGCGCGGGTGGCGGCGATGCTTCCGGACGCGAAGCCGCTAGTGCTGCTGCACCCCGGTGCGGGATGGGGCGCGAAGCGCTGGCCCGCCGAGCGCTATGGAAGAGTTGCGGCCGAGCTGGTGAGTCGCGGGTACAGCGTGGTGGTGAACAGTGCGCCGGGCGAGGAGACGCTGGCACTGGATGTGGCAAGAACGAGCGGCGGCGCGGCGCGGGAGATCGCGACGGACATGTCAGAATTGATCGCAATGACGAGGCGGTGTGTATTGGTGATTGGCGGGGACACAGGACCGGCGCATCTGGCCTGCGCGCTGGGTAAGCCGGTAGTGGGGATCTATGGGCCGACCGATCCTCGACGCAATGGACCGTGGGGCGTGCCGTCCCGCGTGCTGCGGCATCCGGAGAGCCGGCGCGATCATGCGCGGCGCAGTGCGCCGGAGGCGGGCTTGCTGACGATTGAGCCGGAGGAAGTATTGGCCGCGGTGGATGAATTGCTGGGGCCAGAAGGAAGCCTTGCAGGACGCCCGGCGGTGCAGGCGTGAGCACGGGATGGACGCGCGTCGCGCGCCGCATTCGCGTGCCAATGGGGTTCGTGTTCGCGCTGTTCTTCCTGCTGACGGCGCATCCCTCGGTGCATTCGTTGCTGTGGAGTCTGCTGGGAACCGTACCCGGCCTGGCGTTGCGTACGTATGCCTCGGGGTACGTGACCAAGAACACCGAGTTAACGACGACAGGACCTTATGCGCACACGCGCAATCCGCTGTACCTGGGCTCAATGCTGATTGCGTTTGGATTTGCAGTGGCCGCGCATAGCTGGTGGATTGCGCTGGCGCTGGCGGTGTTGTTCGCGCTGATCTATCTGCCGACAATCCGATCGGAGGAGGAGTTTCTGCGCGGGCAGTTCAGCGATTACGACGAGTACGCAAAACGTGTTCCGCGGCTGTTTCCGCGGCTCACGCCGGCATCTTCCCTAACCGGCGGCGGCTTCTCCGGCGCACTCTATCGCAAGCACCGCGAGTACAATGCGGCCCTGGGATCCCTTGGTATCTATGCGGTGCTGTTGCTGAAGGTGTTTGTTTGGCACAGGGCAGCATTTCCGCCGCTTTGAGATCGCGGACGGCATTTTGAAAGAAAGCGGCGCAATGGCTGCCGACTAACGTATATCTGCAAGAGAAATGCAAGTCGCGGTTGAGATGACACACGACATGTGAGGAATGTATTTGAGACGACTGCCCTTGTGTTTTTGCGCCTGGATGCTGGCTATCGCCGCCGGATCTCAGCCGATGCCCACGCTTCCTGCGCCGCAACAGCAGTATCTTCCGCAACATCAGACGCTCTCCTACGCAGTGGACTGGCGGGTCTTTCCCGCAGGGACGGCGACCTTCCACCTGGAGAGTGATGGAACGACCCAGCGGGTGCAGGCGAATGGCGATTCGATCGGTGCGGTGAGCTTGCTGTTCAAGGTGGTGGACCGCTTCCAGTCGTCCTTTGACCGGCGTACCGGCTGCTCCCAGACCTTTGCCAAGCAACTGCAGGAGGGACGGCGGCAGATTGTGAGCACGCTGCAGTTCCAGTATGGCGCGCACAAGCAGGTGCTGGACGAGAAGAACCTGGTGAAGGGGACGAGCCGCCATCTGGAGTCTCCGATTCCAGCATGCGTGAGCGATTTGATGTCATCGATCTTCATTGGCGGCGCGCAGCCTCTGGAGGTTGGACAGAACTTCACGCTGCCGATCGCGGATGCGATGCGCGTGGTGGCAGTGACGTTCAAACCGGAGGCCCGTGAGGAGATCAAGACGCCGGCGGGCACGTTTCAGACGATTCGCGTGGAGCCGACGGCGGATGCGGGCGTGGTGAAGAACCGGGGCAACATCTGGATCTGGTACTCGGACGACAATCGACATTTGCCGGTGCAGATGCGGGCGCGGCTCTTCTGGGGCACTATCACGCTGCGGCTGACGAGCGTGGAGCAGAAGTAGCGTCGAACCAGACAAGCATCGAACCAAACAAGCGAGCAGAGGGCACGCGAGCAGAGTGCGATGAGCGGAATCCGAAAGCCGTCTTCGATCGCGCGACAGAGCAATGTACCGCTGCTGGGGCGGTCGCGGCTGATGTCTTTTTATCAGCGACGCGCGACCCGGCTTGCACCGGTGTTGCCGCGGCCGGCACTGGCGGCATTCCTTCCCCACCAGAGCTGGCGATGGATTTCCAGTTACACGCGGCAGATGTTGCGACCGCGCTACGGGCCGTATCCGGTCTACGCAGGCACGGGACAGAGCGGCATCTATGCGCTGCGCAGTGCTGTTGGCGAGAGCCCGGTGCGCATCTCGATTGCGAGCGACTGGGGTACCGGCACGCAGGAAGCGGCGCAGGTGGCCGAATCCATGGCAGCAGGCGCGCCGGATTACACCATTCATCTTGGCGACATTTACTACGTCGGCGACGACACCGAGGTGCGGGAGAACTTTCTCGGCATGCTGGTGAACCGGTATTCACCGGTGGCGTGGCCGAAGGGCGCGGTCGGGACCTTCGCGTTGCCCGGCAATCATGAGATGTATGGCGGCGGCGACTCATACTTTACGGAAGTGCTGGACTACTGCGAGACCGGTGACGGAGGTCCGCAGAGGGCGAGCTACTTCTGTCTGGAATCGGAGTACTGGCGGATCCTGGGACTCGATACGGGCTACAACTCGGTGGGGCTACCGGTGCTGGGATGGGTTCCGGGCGTAAATCAACTGCGCTGGGTGCATGCGAACTGTCGCATGGAAGACGGACTGATCGCGTGGCTGCGCGACACGGTGAAGCCGCAGGAGAGGCCGAAGGCGACACTGATCCTGACCCATCACCAATATGCGACCGCATTCACGGATGAGGTATTTCCGCGGCCGGCGCAGCAGCTTGGCGAGTTCTTTGCGGGGCAGGAGGTGGTGTGGCTCTGGGGACATGAGCACCGGCTGGCGATTTACAAATTTCGAGCGACCCCCGGCGGCTTTGGCGCTTACGGCCGATGCATCGGGCACGGCGGCATGCCGGTGGAATGCAATGAGGGGCCGGGCAAGAAGCGGGGGCTGAAATTCTACGATGCGCGCGGCGACTACAACATGGGAGAGGGAAACGCGTGTGCCGGCTGGAATGGATTCGTGAACCTGACCTGCAGCGGCACGCTGCTGGAGATTGAGTATCTCGACCTGCACAACCGCAGGATGTTTGAGGAGTGTTTCACCGCGAAGCCGGACGGATGCCTGCACCACGAGTACAAAAATGTGCGGCTCGTGCCGAGCCCATGAATGTGCGCGGCACTATTGCAGACGAAAGCGATCGCGCATGAGCCGCTGCAGGCGTGGGCGATAGATGAGATCGTAGGCCAGCTCTTTGTCGGGGAACATGGCAAGCGCGGCGCGGCGGCTGTCAGCGATCATCTCGGACGCGGCTTCATAGGTGAGCGTGCTGTCCTGTGCGATGACGGACATCACCATGTTCATCATGAGCTGAAGGCGGCGAAGATTCTTTTCTTCCTGCTGCTGCTCGAGCACGGAGCGTGTTTCCTCCGGTGGTGTATGGCCCGAGTCCCTGGTCTCCTCTGATTCCATGCGTGCACCCTCCTATATTTCGCAGACTCTATACCTGATAAAGATGCGACGCAGCAGAAAAACGATCCCTGCGGGGTATCAAGGTAAGGACGCGGGATGCGCGCCAGTACCGTCGATGTAGAAGGTGGAGACGCCGAGCAGGTCGGTGCGCCAGGTGTGCGCGCCTTCATCCTGCAACTTCTCCAGCGTTTCCCAGCGCGGATGGTGGTAGCTGTTGTACGGGCCGACAGAAATCGCGGCGAGATGCGGCGCAACGCGAGCGAGGAAGGGGGGAGTGGTGGAGGTCTTGCTGCCGTGGTGGCCGACCTTGAGCAGATCGGAGGAGAGATCGCTCGCCGGCAGTGACAACATCGCGGCTTCGCTGGGTGCCTCGGCATCGCCTTCGAGCAATGCCGAATGGCCGGCGTAGCTGAGGTGCAAGACGAGCGAGTCGTCGTTGGTGGCGGAGTCGCGTGGCTGATAGCCGGGCGCAGGTGCGAGGACATGCACGTCGGCGGTGCCGAAGGGCATGGTGTCTCCGGCAGAGAAGGATCGGACCTTGATGCCGAGCGAGGCGGCCTCGCGGAGCAGTTGCTGATAGGCGGGGATGGGCGGGTTGTGGCCGACCCAGAGCTCGCGCGGCCGGAAGTTGCGCAGCATGGCCGGCATGCCGCCCATGTGGTCGCTATGGGCGTGGGTGAGCGCGACGATGTCCAGACGGCGAACGTGGCGGCTCCACAGGTAGGGGGAGACGACATCTTCACCAATGTCGAAGTTGCCTACACCAACGCCGACGCCATTGCCCTGATGCGTAACGCCGCCGGTGGGACCGCCTGCGTCGACCAGCATAGTGCGGCCGTCGGGCGAGACGACGAAGATGGCATCACCCTGACCGACATCGATAGCGCTGACCTCGAGAGTGCCGGCGCGACGCGAGATGTTGTGCGGCATAAGCGCGCAGACCGCTGCTGCGATGAGCGCGGCTGCGCCGATGGGGATTGCGAAACGGCTGCGCGTGCGGACGAGCCATACGGCCACGACGAGCAGCGCAAGGCAGGTGAATGTGGCGGTGATGTTCGGGCCCGGGAGACGCCATTCGCTCAGGCGCCATGCGCTTGCGGCGCGGACGATGGCGAGGACGGCGTGCAGCAGTCCGGCAGTGGCGGCTGCCGGTAGCCACGCGATGTGCGGCGCCGCGAGCAGCGCAAGGGTGGTGATCAGCGCGGCGGGGAGCAGCAGTGTGAGAGCGGGAACGATGAGGACGTTGACGAGCACTCCAGAACTCGTGACGCGGTGGAAGTACGCAGCCATGGGCAGGGCCATGACGAGCTCGATGGTGGCGGAGACGAGGCAGAGGTCGAAGAGGAGCAGCGTCCAGCGAATGATGAGGGCGAGCGCAGTTTGTGCGCGGCGCGTGCGGCGGGGGCGGCCCCTGAGGAGTGGCTCCAGATGCTCGCCGAGCAGGCGCAGCGTAACGCGGAACTGCGCGAGGCGCGGCTCGAATGCGGTGTCCATGCCGATGACGCTGATGAAGCGTGAGGCGGCGAGGAATGGGGCGGTGGTGCGCTCCATGATGGGGATGGCGATGCCTGCGACGGCGACAACGGTGAGGAGCGTCATCTCGAGACCGGCGTCGAAGAGCGCGTGAGGGTCGAGCGCGAGCAGGCAGAGCGCGGCGAAGCCGAGACTGTTGAGGCGGCTGCGGTCGCGATAGAGCAGCCGGCCGATGAGATAGAGCGCCACCATGGCGAAGGCGCGCTGCACCGGCTGGCCGAAGCCGGTGAGGAGCGCGTAGGCAAAGGAGAGAGCGAGCGTGATGGCGGTGAGCGGCAGGCGGCTGATGCGCAGCCGGCGGCCGAGGGCGAAGACGAACGCCGCGAAGATGCCGAGATGCAGGCCGGAGACGACGAGCAGGTGGAAGGAACCGGTGCGCTCGAAGGGCGTGCGTAGCGCGCTGCCGAGATAGGAGCGGTCGCCGGTGACCATGGCGGAGAGCATGGCGGCGTCGTCGCGGCTGAGGGTAAGGAAGGCGGGCAGAGGGTGTGGGAGCGGGGCGTCCGGGAACGGGGCGTCCGGGAACTGCATCAGCCGATCGCTGACGGCGGTCTGCAGGGCGTGCTGGAGGCAGGCGAAGCTGCGCTGGTCGTTGCGTCCGTAGACATGGAGTTTCTCCGCTTTGGCGGAGCCGATAATGCCGATGCCTTGACTGAGCATCCAGGCGGGGCTGTCCCAGACGCCGGGATCGCGGTAGCGCTCGGGCGGCTTGATCGTCGCTGTTACCGTGACGAGATCCCC
>DASXGY010000272.1:0-5198 GCA_036488835.1 Acidobacteriaceae bacterium | reverse complement strand
CGGCATGACCGACGAGCAACTACGCGACGAGATCATCACCATCTTTCTCGCCGGCTACGAGACGGTCGCCAACGCGCTCACCTGGACCTGGTTGCTTCTCGCGCAGAATCCCGAGGCAGAAGCGCGCTTCCACGCGGAACTCAACGGAGTTCTCGGCGGCCGCACCGCAACCATGGACGACCTTCCGCAACTGCGCTACACCGAAATGGTCTTCGCCGAATCCATGCGCATCTATCCACCGGCATGGGCGATGGGCCGCCAGAGCACCGCCCCCATCGCGCTCGGACCCTACCGCTTCCCTGCTGGAACATACTTCTTCTTCAGCCAGTACGTAATGCAGCGCGACCCCGAATACTTCCCCGACCCGCTGCGCTTCGATCCCGAGCGCTTCACCCCGGAGGCGAAGGCCGCCCGCCCGCGCTTTGCCTACTTCCCCTTCGGCGGCGGCGGACGCCAGTGCATCGGCGAATCCTTCGCATGGATGGAGGGCGTGCTCCTGCTCGCCACCATCGCACAGAAGTGGCGCCTGCGCCTGTTGCCCGATCAGCAGATCGACGTGCAGCCAAAGATCACGCTGCGGCCGAAGTACCCGATCCACATGCGCGTGGAAGAGGTATAGCTGAGCGGGCGTCTATGCTATGTCCGTGAGTTCAGAGATGGAACCGGATCGCACGACCGAACCTGAGCTGTTGGATATCCTGGCGGAGCTATCGAGTCGTGAGCCGATCTTCCACCGCCCCGAATTTGGAACATCCAGAGCAGACTTCGAGGGGATGACCAGCGACAATTTCTGGGAGACAGGAGCGTCAGGCCGGCGATACTCAAGAAAATTTGTGCTCGATACTCTTGAAAGCCGCTACCGGACTCCCCAAGAAGATATCTGGGAGACAACCGACTTTCACTGCACCAGGTTAGCTGCGGATACCTATCTGCTGACCTACACGCTCCTTCAGGATGGCGTGCGGCTCACTCGTCGCGCCACGATCTGGCAAAACACCTCCGAAGGGTGGAAGATTCTCTATCACCAGGGAACGATGGTTCAGGACGTCGAATGACGCCAGTCATCTTGTCGTTGTCTGCTGTTCTCTAAGCCGTTAGGCTTACAGCGTGAACTTCACCGACTTCCTGGGCAATCAGATCACGGTCCGCCGCCTGCGCGAGACGCTCGCCGCCGGCCGTCTGCCCTCCGGCATGATCTTCAGTGGCTCACGCGGTGCGGGCAAGTACACGCTCGCCCTGCTGCTCGCCCAGGCAGCTAATTGCCTCACCCCCATTACTACGGATGGCCTGCCCGACGCCTGCGGAGTCTGCGCCAATTGCGAGCGCATTGCCCCCTCCCTGGCTCTCGATGAGCGGTTCGCTGAAGCCGTCGCCGCGCGCGAGGAGCTCCGCGATGCGGACAAGAAGGACACCCGCATCCTTATCCAGACGCATCCGGACGTCCTCATCGTCCCGCCGGATCCGCCGCAATTGCTCATCAAGCTGGGCCAGGTGCGGAGCGTCATTGCCCGTATCTATCGCCGTCCCGCCCAGGCGCAGCGAGCGTTCTATATCTTCACCGCCAGCACGTTCATGAAGGAAGCAGCCAACTCGCTGCTCAAAATTCTCGAAGAGCCGCCGGCGCACGCTACCCTCATTCTGCTGGCGGAGAATCCCAGCGAGCTCTTGCCCACCATCCGCTCCCGCGCCGGCATACTGCGGCTCGGCGCATTGCCGCCCGCGGAGATCGATGCCCTGCTCGCCTCGCGCCGCCCGGAGCTGAAAGCCGCCCAGCGCACCCTCGTCGGCCGCCTCGCGGAGGGCGCCGTCGGCCGCGCCCTTGGCTTCGATCTGCCCGCCTATCTCGCCAGCCGCCAGGATGCGCTCATCGCACTGCGAACCTCGCTGGCTGAGCCCGACTACAGCGCGCTTTTCCGCATGACGGAGAGCTACCGTGCCGGTGCCGATGGCGCGCAAAAGACCTCCGCCATGCTGCATGCATTGAGTCTTCTTCTCGAAGATCTGCTGCTCATCCACTCAGGCGTCCCGGCGCTGATCCGCAACACGGACCTGGCAGCCGAGCTCGCCCGCATGACTGAGAGCGTCACCCCCGCATGGATCGAAGCAGCGTCCCGTGGGCTCGACCAGGTCGAATCGGGAATGCGGCGCAACCTGCTGCGCTCGCTCTCGCTCGACGCCTTCGCCACCACTCTGCCGGCTCGCTGACGTCACGTTACGATGCGCAGATTTCGCTGGCGTTGCCTGTATATCTTTGCGTTATGATCAGCAGCGCTCCTCATCCATCAGCAACCGGCCAGGTTCGGACGCAACAAATCTTTCTCTCTTACGGGCCGAATTGCGCATCTACATGAAGTAACACCAACAGGCACGCTTATGGCGAACCATTCAGCAGTCCCGTCCCACGATGAGGACGAACTTTCTCAGGGCGCAGCTATACCCTCGCTCCCGCCGTCTGGGCCGCGCAAGCTTGTCCGGCCGGTCCTTCCTCTGGAAGTAAGAAATCGCCGGTCCTACGTGCGGCGAGAGACGCCGCTTCTCATTCACCAGCAGGCGCCCGTGGCGAATGGACGCGCATGCTCGCCCGCAGAGCCCTTTTACCTGCAGAAGCAGATGCATTCGCAGACCCGGATGGTCTTCATGCTGGAAGACGGCGATCCCATCGAGGGCGCGATCGAGTGGTACGACACCGACACCATCAAGGTGCGCAACGGCAATGTGCGCACCCTCATCTACAAAACAGCCATCAAGTATCTCTATAAGGCCTGCGACGCGCAGTCCTGATTCTTGACGAGTTGCGACAGCGCTCGGTGCCTAGCTCTTCACCAGCGGCAGCCGGGCAGCCTTTTCCAGCCGGTCCCGCAGCGCGCGTCCTATGCCCCGTTCCGCCGGCAGCGGACACACAATGTGCGTCGCCTCCTGCGTATCCAGCCAGCGCAGCCCGGCGAACAACCGCTGCGCCAGAGACTCCAGGTCGGCCCAGCGTCCCCATCCGAAGATCGCATCCGCCGCGCGAACATCGCTCTTGAACTCCTCCGGTGCCATCACACCCACGCGCACGCCGTTGCCCTCACGCTTGATTCGGGCAACCGCCTGAAACAGCCGGAAGCCTACCACCGCCTCCTCATCTTCTGCCGCCTGCGTCTCCACCAGAACCATCCGTGCACGTGGGGCGTAGTGACGGCTCCACACCCCCGGCGACGGCAATCCCGAGGCTTCCTCGCCCGTCTCCAGTCCAGCACCTTCGTACAGCTTCACCTCACCCGCTACGCCGCGCAGCGCCTCCAGCGTCACCGCCCCTGGCCGGTAAACAATGATCGGGGACTGGCTTGCGTCCACCACGGTCGACTCCACACCGTGCCGTGTCGGGCCTCCATCCACCACCGCGTCAATGCGGCCGTCCAAGTCTTCCAGCACATGCCCCGCGGTGGTTGGGCTGGGCCGGCCGAACGAGTTGGCGCTTGGCGCGGCAATCGGCATGCCTGCCGCGGAAATCAGCGCGCGAGCCACCGGATGTGCTGGCACCCGCACTCCCACCAGCGGACGCCCAGCGGTCACTGCGTCCGGCACCTCCGGCCCTCGTGGCAACAGCAGCGTCAGCGGCCCAGGCCAGAAGGCCTCCATCAGCGCGCGAGCAGTATCGCTTACCTCGGCCACCAGCCGGCCCAATGGCAACCCGTCGCTCACGTGCACGATCACCGGATCCCACGCCGGCCGTTGCTTGGCCGCGAAGATTGCCTCCACTGCCTTTGCATCGAAGGCATTCGCGCCCAGCCCGTAGACCGTCTCGGTGGGAAATGCGACGGTGCCGCCACCACGCCAGATCGCGGCAACACGCTCAATGGTCGGTGCGGCCGATTTGTTCTGTAGATCGAATTCGCTCAGGGGAAGGCGTTCGGTCTCTGCCATTTATCCATTATGCGGCTATGCGGCGTGATTGCCGCGGCAGTCCGTTTTCGAAGCAGGTGGGAGTGGTGATGGTCCAGGGGCGCGGGGCGCCGCCGCTTCGCAAAAGGGCTTGTCTACAGCAGAAAAGCGAAGGGAGAGTTTTTTCTCCTTCCCCCACTTCTAGATTATCGCGCCCCAGGGGGCTTGCAGCAAGACCCCGGGTATGCCGCAACATCGTCGGCTGAAGCAAAGAATCTGCAGAAATCGGAGGCACGATGACTCAGCATGCAGTAGTGATCGCAGGAGGAGGTCCGACAGGCCTGATGTTGGCGGGCGAGCTGGCGTTGGCGGACATAGACGTTGCTATCGTCGAGCGGCGCACCAGCCAGGATCTTGTCGGATTCCGCGGCCTCGGTTTGCACTCGCGCACGGTCGAGATCTTCGATCAGCGAGGAATCGCCGACCGGTTCCTCTCGCAGGGACAGCTGCATCGGGTGGGGTTCGGCTTCCACCACACCACCCTGGACATCAGCGACTTCCCTAGCCGGCATAATTACTTCCTCGCAGTGCGGCAGCAACAGATCGAGCTCATCCTGGCTGGCTGGGTCGACGAGCTTGGAGTCCGGATGTATCGCGGACGGGAGGTCACTGGTTTCGCGCAGGATGACGCCGGCGTCGACATCGAGGTGTCTGACGGCACGTCGTTACGCGCGGAATATCTGGTCGGCTGCGACGGAGGGCGCAGCGTGATCCGTAAAACAGCGGGCATCGACTTCGCTGGGTGGGAGCCGACGAAGAGCTGGCTGATCGCCGAAGTGCAAGTGACGGAGGAGCCGGCGTGGGGCTTTCGCGAGGACGCTACCGGCACCCATGCAATCGCCAAGTTGGAGGATGCTAGCGCGATGCGGGTAGTGATGACCGAACAGGAGCTAAAGATCGCCGGCGAGCCGACGCTGGACGATGTCTGCGAGACGCTTACGACCGTATACGGAACCGATTACGGGGCCCACAGTCCCATCTCGATCTCCAGGTTCACCGACATGACTCGCCAGGCCGCCACCTATCGCGACAGACGGATCCTGTTGGCCGGGGACGCCGCGCACGTGCATCCCCCGATGGGTGGACAAGGTCTTAACATCGGCGTGCAGGATGCGGTGAATCTGGGATGGAAGCTGGCGCAGGTGGTCAAGCGGATATCGCCGGAAAGCCTGCTCGATACCTACGGCGCCGAGCGCCATCCCGTCGCCGCCCGCGTACTGCGCGACACGATGGTGCATGTTGCGCTCAGTCGCCCCGATGCCCGCACCAAGGCC
>DASXGY010000226.1:0-2506 GCA_036488835.1 Acidobacteriaceae bacterium | reverse complement strand
ATGAAAAGTCTGTGGGAACAGGTCTATCAGGGTGAGGGCCACGGGTCGATACCCGGATGGTTGCAGCGCACGCAGGTCGCGGGCGAGGGTGGAGGGGTCGCAGGAGACGTAGACGATCTTCTCCGGATGGATGTGAGCGATGCGCTGGCAGACTTCTGCACCGAGACCGGCACGTGGAGGGTCCAGTACGACGAGGTCTGGGCGTGCGGCCGGCGGCGATTGAAGGAAGCGGAGCGTGTCCTGCATGATTCGTTTGTGGCCGGCGCCGTGGAGATTGCGGGTGAGATCGGCGGTGGAGGCGGGTGAGGATTCGACGGCGATGACCTGCTCGAAGCGTTGCGCGAGTGCCTGGGCGAAGAGGCCAACGCCGGCATAGAGGTCCCAGGCGATGCCTCCGCTTCGTTGCGCGATGACCTCTTCGAGAAGAGTTGGGACGAGGTAGCGATTCACCTGGAAGAATGCGCCTGCGCTGACCTGATATTGCAGAGAGCCGACGGCGTAGTCGAGTGACGGCCGGCCCCAGGCCGCGGATGGTTGCCTGCTGCGGGTTTTCGTGTCGAGTGAAAACGTGCGCACACCCGTGAGTGCGGGCAGCGATGGGGTGAGTGCGTCTGCTACGGACCTAGGCATTTGCTCCGGCGATTTGCGTTGCTTGGAAAACAACGAGATGAGCAATGCGGATTCGTCGGCGGTGGTGAACAATTCGACTTCGGCGAGGGTTTGCGCGAGTGCCGGCTGCTTCTGGAGAAGTTCGTTGAATGCGGCGATGGCGAGATCGAGGATGGGCGCGGCGACGGGGCAGTGATTGACGGGCAGGTCGCGATGTGAGGCACCCTCGCGGTAGGCGAGGGAATTTCCAGTGACGTGCAGGCGGACGCGATTGCGATAGGCCCACGGGTCTGCGGAGCGAATGCGTATCTCTGCTGGCAAGGGAACGTGGGCGCGTTCGAGGGTTTCGACTAGGATGCCGCGCTTCATCGCGAGCTGCGCGGCGTAGTCTGTGTGCTGATAGTGGCAGCCGCCGCACCGGCCGTAGTATTCGCAGCCGGGAGTGATACGGGTTGGAGACGGTTCGAGCACCGAATTGAGTGCGGCGGTGATGTAGCCGCGACGTTCGGATGCGATGGTGGCCTCGACCAGCTCGCCGGGTAGCGCGAGAGGGACGAAAACGGCCTTGCCGGCGAGTTCGGGTGCGGAGTCACTGGGGGCGCGGGCCAGGGAGGCGCCGCCGTAGATCGCCTTTTCGATGCGCAGCTTCATGTCACTCGTCCTGTTGCATATAAAAAAGGCTGATGCGCGGGAGCTCATAGCGTTCAAGCAGGCGGCGGCGCTGGAACTGCTGTTCGATCTGACGAATCTGCACCGCCTGCATGCGGCTACGATAGGGTGCCAGCTCGCGTGCGGCCAGCTCGCGCATCTGCTCCAGATCTTCTGCCGGGGTGTGGGTGAGCAGCAAAGCAAACAGCTTTTCTTCGAGCGCGCTCAGGTGGCGCTCCAGTTCTTCATTCGCAAGCGATTGTTGCGCGAGCTGCTCCAGGCGATCGGCAACCTCGCGCAGTGCAGGGATGACAGTGGCGGCGCGTGCGAAGGTAGCGGAAGCGGCGCGCAGATGGTGCGCGATGCGCTCACGCTCGAGGCCCGCTGCCTCGGTCTGCAGTGGCGCACCGCCGACCGCTGCCTCCTGCATGGCTTCGACCGCTTCCATGACAGCCTGCGCGCACCAGGCGAGGCCGTTGACTTTGCGCATGCGGGCCTTTGTTTGGCGTGCTTCGTATTTGTCGAAGGCCGCATCGATCCCGCGCAGCACTGCCGCGAGGGGCACACCAGCCTCGCGCCAGGTGTCGATGAGAGCCCAGTCGAGCGTTGAAAGCAGCAGGATGGAACCGCGCCGGCGCTGGAAGTGCTCTTCGATTTCCGTGAAGTAATTGATGTAGTTCTGCACTTAGGTCGTAGCGCTGGGCGCGGCTCGGCGCGGGTTACGGTTGCGCTCGTAGAGCAGGCGCAGGCCGTCGAGCGTGAGCATGTCGTCGATGGCGGTGATGTATTTGGAATCTTCGTGCAGCATGTGTGCCAGCCCGCCAGTGGCAATCACCTTTGGAGTTGCGACGCTGCCCTCGGGTTGGCCGCTTTGCATTTCGGCGAGCATGCGTTCGAGGATGCCGTCGACCAGGCCGATGTAGCCGTAGAAGAGGCCACTCTGCAGGTGGGCGATGGTGTTGGTGCCGATGGTGCGCGCGGGGCGCTTGATGTCGACGCGGGCAAGCTTGGCGGCACGCGAGAAAAGCGCGTCCGCGGAGATACCGAGACCAGGCGCGATGACGCCGCCGATGTATTCGCCACGTGCCGAGATGACGTCGAAGGTGGTGGCGGTGCCGAAGTCGACCACGATGATGGGGCCGCCGTAGCGAGCGAAGGCCGCGACACCGTTGACGATGCGATCCGCGCCAAGCTCAGCGGGATTGTCCACGAGCAGTGGCATACCGGTCTTGATGCCGGGCTCGACGAA
>DASXGY010000495.1:0-3809 GCA_036488835.1 Acidobacteriaceae bacterium | reverse complement strand
CACATCCATTTGGCAACGTTCCGCCAGCCGTTCGGGAAAGTCGCGCCAGTGGGAGACGGAACCGAGCGCCTCGTGCAGCAGGACGATGGTGCCCCGGGAATGCGAAACCGCGATGTGCCGGGTTTCGAGCTGCCGCCCGGCAATGCTGAGCAATGCGGCTTCGCTCACAGTCCACGTGCCCAGAGGAGGGGCTTCTGGGCGGCAGCCCAGCCCTCCACCCGCGGTGCGTAACGCTGCTCCAGCGCATTGCGCTTCAGCTTCAAGGTGGGGGTGATCAGGCCGCTGTCGAAGTCCCAGGGGCCATCGACCAGCGCGAGGAACTGGAGCCGCTCATGCGGATCGAGCTCGGCATTGATCTGTGTCAGCAGGGTCTGGAGCGAACGGCCGAGCTCGCCGTTCAGCCCGCTGGCCTCGCATTGCTTGCGCGCCTCTGCCGAGAGCACGGAGATGGCGAAGGGGTGCGGCCGGCCATCGCCCATGACGCAGGTCGCCTCCAACGCTGGATGGATGCTGAGGAGCTTTTCGATCGGCACCGGCGAGACGTATTTGCCTTTGCTGGTCTTGAACTGCTCCTTGATGCGTCCGACGATCTTCAGTTGGCCGTCCGGCGAGAGCTCGCCCTTGTCTCCAGTACGAAAGAATCCATCGGCGGTAAAGCAGGCGCGCGTGCCTTCGTCATTGCGGTAGTAGCCGATCATGTTCATAGGGCTGCGCATCTGTACTTCGTCCTCCGCTCCGATGCGCACCTCGACACCGGGCAGCGCGGACCCAACGTAGCCCATGCGAAAGTCTTCCGGCCGGGGCGCGTGCGTGATGGCTGTTTCCGTGAGGCCGTAGCCCTCGATCATCCCCAGGCCGAGCCTGCGATACCAGCTGAGGACCTCGCCCGGCAGCGGCGCTGCCCCCGATGCGGCAAAGCGTACATGGTCCAGGCCAAGCTGACGCAGAATCTTACGCTTCACAATGCCGCGCAGGATGGGGATACGCAGCAGGCGATCGAGCTTCGGCTGCGGGACCTTCTCCAGCACGCCTTGACGGAAGCGCAGGTAGAGGCGGGGAACAGAGAAGAAGAGCGTAGCCCGCGCTCGCTTGAGATCGTTAAGGAAGCTCTCCTGCCCGGCGGTGAAGTAGACGGTGCAGCCGATGTGCAGGCTGGTGGCTTCGATGACGCCTCGTTCCGCAATATGTGCCAGCGGAAGATACGAGATAAACCGTTCATTGCTGTCCATGTTGACCAGCTTTGCGATGCTGTCGCCCATGTGCGGGAAGACAGAAAAGCGATGCATCACTCCTTTGGGCTGGCCGGTGGTCCCGGAGGTGTAGATGATGGTGGCCAACTCGTCTCCGTGGCGCACTGGCGACTCGGCCAGGGGCGGGCATTCGGCGAGGATCTCCTCCCAACGGCGGTCGCAATCGCGCAGCACGTTGGGCGCCGCATTGGGCATGGCGATGCGCAGCACGCCCACCGGAATGCCCTGCTGCATGGCCTCGCGATCGTCCATGGCACCGACGAAGCAGGCTCGGACATCCGCGTGCTGCAGCAGCGTGCGGATAGACTCCGCGCGCAATGAGGGGTAGAGCGGCACCGTGACCAGGCCGGCCATCCATGCGCCAAGCTCGGCGATGATCCACCAGGCGCTGTTGCGCGCGAGCGTGGCAATGCGGGAGCCAGGCTCCCATCCGCGGGCGCGGAGGAAGGTGGCGATGCGGCGCGCCTCGTCCATGGCTTGCTGCCAGGTCCAGGAGCGGACGGTGCCATCGGCCATCGGCTGGACGAGATAAGTCTCATGTGCGCGGGCGCTCTCCCAGTGATACGCCCGTCCAAGTGGGAGAAACTCATCGCTCCACTGCGCCATTCAGGTTGCCTCCGGCTCCAAGTTTGCTGGAAGCAGCCTACTACGCGCCCTTGGCCTTCTTCACTGCCTCGGTGAGCGCGGGCACAATTTCGAAGAGGTCGCCGACGATGCCGTAGTCGGCCACTTCGAAGATGGGCGCATTCTCATCCTTGTTGATGGCAACGACGGTCTTCGAGCCCTTCATGCCGACGAGATGCTGGATGGCGCCGGAGATGCCGACGGCAAGGTAAAGCTTGGGCGACACCGTCTGGCCGGAGCTGCCGACCTGCCTCTCCATGGGCAGCCAGCCGTTGTCGCAGATGGGGCGCGATGCGGCAAGCTCGCCACCGAGCGCCTGCGCCAGCTCTTCCACGATGGGCAGATTGTCCTGCTCCTTGATGCCGCGGCCTACCGAGACGATGATGGGCGCGGAGCTGAGGTCCACCGTCTGTGCGGCTTCGCGGAAGGGCGCTTCCTGTTTGCTGCGGATGGCGCCTGCATCGAGCTCGGGTGCGAAGGCTTCGACGCTGGTGCTGCCGGCTTCAAGGGACTCCGCACGAAAGGCACCGGCCTGCACCGACAGGAAGCACGGACCAGAACCGGTATGACGATAGTCCGCGTTGAGCTTGCCCTGAAAAAGCTGGCGGACAAAGACAAAAGAGTCTCCGTCCTTACGCAGGCCAACTATATCTGGCAGCAGTACCTGCCCGAAGCGCGCAGCGAGACGCGGCGCGAAGTCGCGCACCTGGTACGTATGGGGAAATACCACGAAGCGGGGGTCGAGTTTCTTGATGAACTGCTCCAGCGCCAACACGTAACCGTCTGCGGTGTAATCCTTCAGCAGTGCATGTTCGACGCGATACGCCTTGTCGAGCTTCTTAGTTGCAAGCTCGCCGCTCAGCGATTCGAGATCATTGCCCAGGATGACAGCGGAGAGCGGCTGTCCGGCCGCCGCTGCGATCTGCTGCCCGGCAGCCAGCGCCTCCCATGACATGCGGTTGTAGGCACCACCACGATGTTCCAGTACAACGAGGACTCCGCTCATATCACCCGCACCTCGAATTTCAGTTTCTCGACCAGCTTCGCGGCCGCCTCTTTGGGCGAGCCATCGATCATCTGCGTCTCCTTCTTCTTCTCTGGCAAGTAGATGCGCTCGAGCGTCACCGTTGGGGCGCCGGCCTGCGGCAGGTCGCTCGCGGCGATGCGGCGGACTTCCTTGGTCTTCGCCTTCTTGATGCCCATGAGCGTCGCATAGCGCAGCTTGCTGATGCCGGATTGAATGGTGAGCAGAGCGGGCAGCGGCATCTCGACGTGCTGAAACCATCCGTCTTCGAGCTCACGCTTTACCTTGATGGAGCCTTCGCCGGCTTCCACCTGCATGATGATGGTGGCGTGCGGGATGCCGAGAAGCTCGGCGAGCACGACGCCGGTCTGGCCCAGACCCAGATCGTCCGATTGCAGGCCGGTGAGGATGAGATCCGCCTTCTCGTCCTTGATTGCGGCAGCAAGACGGCTGGCAATGCCCAGAGTATCCAGCGAGGCCAGGTCATCGCACCCGATATGGATGGCGCGATCGGCGCCTTTGGCCAGCGCTTCGCGGATGGTCTGCGAGCCGCGCTCCGGCCCGGCGAGCACCGCGACGACCTCGCCGCCATGCTTCTCCTTCAGTTGCAGCGCTTCTTCCAGCGCATAGGCGTCTGGCTCGTTGATCTCATAGCTCAGGTCTTCCTCATCGATCCAGCGACCGCTCGCATCGATGTGCAGGTTTGAATCCCGGACCGGAACCTGCTTGATGGCGACGATGATCTTCATACGTTCTGTGCTCCATTCGATGGTGTTGCGTTAGCGATGGACTGAGCCGCAATCTGCGCAATATCGAGCAGTTGCGGCGGCGCATCGCTGGTGGCGGCCAGCGCATCGCGAAACATGGTGTTGCAGAAGGGGCAGGCGGCGCCGACGATGCTGGCGCCGGTG
>DASXGY010000191.1:0-2916 GCA_036488835.1 Acidobacteriaceae bacterium | reverse complement strand
CGCGCTCGGCCCTACCCACAATACCTACTCGTTCGCCCCTGCGTTCGTCCCCTGGTTGCAGCAAAACCGGGCCCGATACGATGCCATCATCGTCAATGGTCTATGGCAATACCACAGCTTCGGAGCCTGGCGGGCTCTGCGCCGCACCAGCACGCCCTACTATGTGTTTCCTCACGGCATGCTCGACCCGTGGTTCAAACGGACCTTCCCGCTCAAGCATGCAAAAAAATGGCTCTACTGGCCCTGGGCAGACTACCGCGTATTACGTGACGCGCGCGCCGTCCTGTTCACCTGCGAGCAGGAAAAACTGCTCGCACCGCAATCCTTTGCGCTCTATCGGGCACGTCCCGCGATCACCGGCCTGGGCACAACACCGCCGCCAGCAGGCGTGGACGCGGCTGCCTTCCTCGATTGTTATCCCGATCTGCGCGGCAAGCAACTGCTGCTCTTCATGGGCCGCCTGCATCGAAAAAAGGGCTGCGATCTGCTGCTCGAAGCTTACGCCGCGACGCTGGCGAACAACCCCGCATGGCGTCTGGTCTTTGCCGGACCCGACACTTCCGGGTCGCAGCAGACGCTCCGATCGCGGGCGGATGCTCTGGGCATCGCTGACCGTATCGTCTGGACCGGCATGCTGCGCGACACGCTGAAATGGAGCGCGTTCGCCGCCGCGGAGGTCTTCGTGCTCCCCTCGCACCAGGAAAACTTCGGCATCGCCGTCGCCGAGTCGCTCGCCTGCGGCGTCCCCGTCCTCATCTCACGCGAGGTCAACATCTGGCGCGAAATCGAAGCCACCAACGCCGGCTTCGTCGCCCCGGACACCATCGAAGGAACGATCAGCCTGCTCACCCGCTGGCAACAACATCCCGAAGCGGGGCGCACTACCATGCGCCGAAACGCCCGCGAATGTTTCGCAGAACATTTCGACATTGAGCACAGCGCCGCACGCGTGCTGGAAGTGATCCGGCAGACAACTGCAGACGACACGAGATAAAACCAGGCAACCTTAGTCCAATGCGAACGACCTGCTGTTGTCTGTAGTCCTCTCTATCTGGTGTCCGTCTCGTTCCACAAAAACGACAGGATGTCCGTGTCATCCTCGATTTGCTGCGTCACGGAAACACCCATGCTGTGGCCCCCCTTCAGGCTGTAGTGCAGCAGGATTGGGCGATCGCCACCGGTCGCGGCCTGCATCTCAGCGGTCATCTTGCGCGCGTGCAGTGGATCGACCCGCGTGTCGTTGTCGCCGGAGAAGAACATGATCGCCGGATACTTCGTCCCCTGCTTCACGTTCTGATACGGGGAGTAGGCGCGGATGTACTTGTAATCCGCTGCATTGTCCGCCGAGCCGTACTCCGTCGTCCACAGCCGCCCAAATTCGAAGTTCTGATAGCGCAGCATATCCAATAGCGGATAGCCGCATACGATCGCGCCGTATAGCTCAGGATGCTGCGTCATCGCCGCACCCATTAGCAGTCCGCCATTCGACCGCCCCCAGATGGCCAGGTTCGCCGCATCGGTATATTTTTCGTCGATCAGGTAGTGCGTCGCCGCGAAGAAATCGTCGAATACGTTCTGTTTCTTGCCGAACATACCGGCCTTGTGCCACTCCTCGCCGTACTCGCCGCCGCCACGCATATTTGGCACCGCGAACCATCCACCCTGCTCCAGCCACCACGCGTACATCGGGTTCCAATACGGTGTGGTGCTGACGTTGAAACCGCCATAGCCTGTCAGCAGCAGCGGGGTCTTACCATTGCGCGGCAGGCCCTTCTTGCCCGCGATGAACATCGGGATGCGCGTGCCGTCCTTAGACGTGAAGAAAACCTGCCGTACTTGGTAATGTTCCGCACGGAACGGGACCTTCGGCTGCGCAAAGATGCTGGTCGCGCCCGTGTCGCTCTCGTAGCGATAAACAGTCGGCGGCACGTTGAATGAGGTGAAGCTGTAAAAGCCCTCCTTCACCAGCGGACGCCCATAGGGCACGGTCGCGCTGCCGATGCCCGGCAGCTTCACCGTGCCTTCCGGCTGGCCACCGGTCGAGTAGACGGAGATCTCGTTCTTCACATCCACCAGCCGCTCGACGAACAGCTTCCCACCCAGCACACTTGTGGCTTCGATGACGTTGTCCGTCTCCGGCACAATCGTCTGCCACTGTTGCGGTGGCATATTCAAGTCGGCGCCCAGGATCTGGCCCTTGGGCGCACCCATGTCCGTCTTCACCAGAAACTGATCGGTGCCAGTATCGATCAGGCTGAAGCGGTTGTCGATGCCGTAGACCAGGGGAATAAACGTCGAGTCTGGCGCGCGCAGGTCTTTGAGAAGAATGTCTTCGCGCTTCGCGGGTACACCGCGGCTGATGCTGACGATCAGCCAGTGCCCGTTGTCCGAAGTGCTCACCTGGATCAGGTCCAGCTCACCCAGCGGCTCGCCCTTGTACTCCTTGCCGAAGATCACCTTGTCCGCGGATTGATCCGTGCCGAAGACATGCCAATACACAAGCGTGCCCGAGTGATGAAACACCGCGTAGTACAAGCCCGTCTTGTCCGGGGAAATCTGCACGCCGAAGTAGCGCTGGCTCGAGAGTCGATCGGGCAGCTCCTTTCGCGTCGCTACATCGATCAGGTGCACCTCCTGTTCGTCCGCGCCGCCCTGGCGAATGCCATAGGCCATCAGTGATCCGTCATTCGTCAGATCCAGGATGCCGACCGACGTGTTCTGGTCCGCGCTCAGCTTGTTCGCGTCCACCAGCCGCTCATCCGCGGCGGCAACGCCGCGCCGTACGTAGATGGAGCCCTGGTTCTCGTCGGGAAGCCGCTTCTTGAAGAAGTACAAATCGCCGCGCTTGACGGGCATCGAGTAGGTGTCCACACGTTCCAGCTTGGTCAACTCTGCCCGGATCTCCGGCCGAATCGT
>DASXGY010000189.1:0-2311 GCA_036488835.1 Acidobacteriaceae bacterium | reverse complement strand
GATTGTGGCGGTCACCGAAAAGGGATGGCAGCGACGCAAAGCGATTGGTTTTCAGCTGTTGCGTGCCCGCTCCACGGCGCGGAGGACGGCTTGCGCCTTGTTCAGGCACTCTTCGTATTCGCGCTCGGGCACGGAGTCTGCGACGATGCCGGCGCCGGCCTGGATGTAGCCGACACCATCTTTCACCAGCATGGAGCGAATAGCGATGCAGGAGTCGAGATTGCCGGAGTAGTCCGCGTAGCACACGCCGCCGCCGTAGATGCCGCGGCGCGTGGGCTCCAGCTCCTCGATGATCTCCATGGCGCGCACTTTGGGTGCACCAGAGAGTGTGCCGGCAGGGAAGCAGGAGCGGAGCGCGTCGACGGCAGAGAGCTCGGGGCGCAGCCGGCCTTCGATGGAGCTCACCAGGTGCATCACGTGCGAGTAGCGCTCGACGATCATCAGATCGCGCACGCGCACACTGCCGTAGTCGCTGACCCGCCCGACGTCGTTGCGGCCCAGGTCCACCAGCATGACGTGCTCGGAGAGTTCCTTGGCGTCGGCCCGCAGATCGGCGGCGCGGCGATCGTCCTCTTCTTCATCCCGGCCGCGGGGACGGGTGCCGGCGATGGGCCGGTACTCTACGTGGCGCTGCTTCACCCGTACCAGCAGTTCCGGCGAAGAGCCGACGATGTAGATGGGCTTGGGCCTGGTCCTGGCCTTAGCGGCGCCAGCGTCGGCATCGACATTCAACTGCAGGAAGTACATGTAGGGTGACGGGTTCACGATGCGCAGGGCACGATAGACAGCGAAGGGATCGTCGCCGGGATCGACTTCGAAGCGCTGCGAGATCACCGCCTGGAAGATGTCGCCTGCTGCGATATACTCCCGCGTGCGCTCGACGGCGCGCAGGTAGTCCGCTTTGCGCGTGCACTTCTTTACCGCCAGTTTGCTTGCGGTATGTTTTCGAGGGCGTGATGTCGGGAGCGGCTTGGCAAGCCGGCGCTCCAGAGCAGCCAGCCGCCGGACCGCCGCCGTGTACGCGGCCTTTGGCGCCTGCGTGCGCACATCTGCGTTGACAATCAGCAGCAGCTCCTTCTTAACGTGATCGAAGGCGACGACCTCGTGGAAGAAAGCGAGACAGGCGTCGGGAAGCTGGAGATCGTCCTTGGCGCGGGTGGGCAGCCGCTCGATCCGGCGCACTACATCGTAGGCGAAAAAGCCGATCGCGCCGGCGGTAAATGGCGGTAGTCCAGCAACATGCGCTGGCTTATGGCTGGCGAGCGCAGCCTTCAGCGTCGCGAATATGTCGCCCTGCGTCGTCGTCTGCCGCTTGCCCTGCCAGGTGGTGATCTGATTGCCGCGAGCGACCAGCTTGGCCGCCGGTCTGACCCCCATGAAGGTGTAGCGGCCCAGCTTTTCGCCGCCTTCCACCGATTCCAGCAGGAAAGACTCAGGCTCATCGACGGCGAGGCGCAGAAAGGCGGAGACCGGCGTCTCCAGGTCGGCCACCAGGCGGCGGCAGACAGGAATCAGCGTGTGGGTGCGCGCCAGCTTCAAGAACTCAGCAAGCGCCGGAAACAGCGCTTCGGCATCAGCGGAGATACGGGCCATGGGGACATGGTTATGGTACATGGGACCGCGTTGGCTCAGGCGTTCCCGTGGTCGGGACCGCCTGAGGAAAGGAGGGTGCCGGCGCCGTCACCTCGCTCGGTTGTTGAGGTATCTGCGGGGAGCCTATACTCATGGGTTTGGCCGGCCGATGCTGGTTTTCCATCCCGGGGAGCTGTGGGTTGCGCCCGAGACGGAAACCGGAGGGACGGAAACCACCCATTCGTAGGATTTCCTGCCGCTCTCTGCGTGTTTCATGCTGTTTCGTTCGCAGAGAGCGGCGCAACGTTCCTGGAACACTGGAGACAATGGCAATGCAGACACTCACCCTCGAGCAGGAGATCAATCCCTGGGAAGCCCAGGCTGCTCGGTTCGATTTCGCGGCGCAAAAGCTGAACCTGGACGACGGACTCTGGAAGGTCCTGCGGTATCCAGCACGCGAGCTCATCGTGCACTTCCCGGTCAGCATGGACGACGGCTCCATCGAAGTATTCACCGGCTACCGCGTCCAACACTCCGTCGCGCGCGGGCCGGCGAAGGGTGGTATCCGGTACTCGCCTGATGTCACGCTGGATGAAGTGCGCGCTCTGGCCAGCTGGATGACCTGGAAGTGCGCGGTAGTGAACATTCCTTTCGGCGGCGCCAAGGGTGGTGTGATCTGCGATCCGAAAAAGATGTCGATCGGCGAGTTGGAGCGGATGACGCGCCGCTACACGGCGGA
>DASXGY010000182.1:0-5511 GCA_036488835.1 Acidobacteriaceae bacterium | reverse complement strand
TCCATGGTGAGCACGCTGCCGGCAAGCACGCCCGGACTGCCAGCGGCGGTCGCACGGCCGTCGGCGACGTCCACATCGAATGTGCCAAGGCGATAGCGGCCATTCGGCATGCCGGTGGCGCTCATGCCATCGGTGATGAGGATGGCACGCGACGCGCCCTTGCAGCGCCAGTAGATGCGGATGGCAATGGGCTGGACATGGATGCCGTCGGCGATGATCTCGGCGTAGAGCGAGTCGTCGTCGAGTACGGCGCCGAGCATGCCGGGCTCGCGATGATCGAGGCCGCGCATGGCGTTGTAGGTGTGGGTGGCGGAGACTCCTCCCGCGGCGATGCCCTCGCGGGTTTGAGCGGCGGTGGCGTCGCTGTGACCGAGGCTGATGCGCACACCGAGCGCCGTCGCGCGGCGGATGAGATCGAGTGCGTTGGGCAGCTCCGGCGCGACCGTCATCAGACGGATGTGACCGCGCGCGGCTTGCCAGAAGCGGTCGAAGAGCTCGATTGATGGCGGCTGCAGAAGTTCGGGCGGATGCACACCGCGCTTGGCATGCGAGATGAACGGGCCTTCCAGATGGATGCCCAGCGGCACCGCGCCTTCGACGGAGCCCGGCGTTTCGATCAACGTCGCGAGGCCGTCGAGCGCACGCAGGGTGTCATCGACCGGCGCGGTGACGGTGGTAGGGAGGAACGCGCCAACGCCGTGCGAAGCGAGAAAGCGGGTGACATGCGAGACGCCTTCGGCGGTGCCCTCCATCACATCGTGGTTCGCTGCGCCGTGCACGTGGATATCGAGCATGGCAGGCGTGAGTAACGCGCCCGGGAGGTCGTGATGCTCGTCGTGTTTGGGGAGGCCGTCGCCGCGGGTGCCGAAGCTTTGGATAATGCCGTCTTCTATAAGCAGCCACGGGTCGGATAGAACACCGTCCAGTAGCACCAGGGTACCGGCGGTTAACAAACTACGCATGGAGATTCCTTCGTGCGATGAAAGTGCAGATCCCGTCACTTCGCGGAGTTTCGCTCGGCGAAACTCCGCTTCGGTCGGAATGCGAATACGCCTTCAGTATTTCGAATACGCTTTCAGTATTTCAGAGATGGCTCCAAGTTGTTCACTCGGATCAATCTCCATTGACCACCGGAACGCCGATTTCTTCGGCGCGCGGCAGAGTATGGGTCTTTGCCAGCTGGCCCCGCAGCGTATCGAACTCGCGGGCGCGCGTGATCCATAGCTGGGTGGCCATGTCGTACTGGGCGAGAACGTTCTGAAGCCAGTAGGGGCGATTGTCGCGCAGCCATGCCTGCGAAAAAAGCTCGCGGGTGAGCGTGTAGCCGTCCCGCAGGTCCTGGCAGCGGCCGTTTGCATTGCTGATCCCGGCGAGGTCGCTGAAAGCGCGGGAGTGCGGCGTGGCGGCCTCGCTATAGGCGTCGGCGTAAGCGTGGGCTATCTCGTCGGCAAACTGGAACTTCATGCCAATGAAGTCGACGCGACGCGCGCCGAGGGAGAGCGCGTCGAGCGCGTCCTGCTGGCGCAGCGGATTCGCGGCACGCGCCTCATCGATGAGGGTGATGGCGTTCTCCGCGTCCAGACGAACGTCCTTCAAGATGGGGAGCAGCTTTGCCGAATCCTGCTGGCCTGCGGGGCTCCAGGGGTCTTCCCAGAAGAGCGCATTCGATCCGCCGAAGCGGAAGCCGTTGTCCGAGAGCAGCTTTTGCGCGGCCATGATCTGGCGTTGCGCCTGGTCAATTTTTCCGCTGAGATCGCCGTGGAAAACAGCGCCATAGCTGGTTTGGAATTGCTGGAGAGAACTCTCGCCGGATTGCCAGGAAGCTGCCGCACCAAAGAGGACACCATACCAGTCTTCATCGAAGATGCCTTCACCGTCGTCGTTCCAGACGGTGTTGAGCATGCCGCGTGCACCCATTCGCTGACCGTCGCGGACGAAGTGCTGGATGTTGACCAGTGCGACGTTGTTGTCCGGATAGACGCGACGCCAGTTGTTGACGCCGGGCGCGACCCATACCTCCATGCCGGCGCGGTTGAATGGGAGGATGTACTTGTCGAAATCGGGCAGAGCGTCGTAGACCCAGGGGACGCCGATCATGTCCTTGGGTAATGAAGCGACGAGATCGGGATTGTGCCAGGCGAGGTCGCCCCAGAAGAGGATGCGCTTGCCGGTGGGCTGGATGACGCTGTGAATCTGGGTCAAAAAATCAACGTAGACCTGGTCGAGGCCGCGCTGCGTGACGAGGTCCTTCGTCTGCCCTCTGCCGAGCTCGTTGGTTTCGTCCGCGCCGATGTGTACCCAGGGCGAGGGGAATTGCTTGCTGATCTGGGTGAACCACTGCTGGATGAGCGCGAGCGAACCGGGCTGGACCGGCGAGAGCACCTGGCCATGCGGCGTCTCGGCGAGCGAGGAGTACTGCTCGTACTTGAGGACGTGGTGGAGATGGCCGAAGGCCTCCTGTTCCGGCACGACGGTGACGTGATATTGCGCAGCGTAGTGGATGAGCGTCGCGATGTCCGCAGGCGACATGGCGCCTCCAGGAGGCGCGACCAGCGGCGATGCCGAGTAGGTGAGGCTTTGCTCGAAGTAGGGCGAGTAGATGTTGAGCTTGTAGGCGGCCAAGGTGCGGACCTGGCGCTCCTGGAACTCGAGAGTGGGTACGGGGCCGCGGGAAAGATCGTCATCGAGGCCGCGATGCGGGAGCGCCGGCCAGTCGCGGATGGTCGCGGTCTGGAGCTGGGCGTCTTTGCCGTTGCCGGTTGCGTCTCCGGCGATTACGAGCTGCTTTACCGTTTGTGCGCCATAGAAGAGGCCGGCGGAGGTGGCCGCGATGACGGCGAGCCCGCGCCGGCGCGGAACTATGACGTAGCCCTCGTCGTGCATCGCGGTCTCGAAGGTGATGTGCGAGGACGCGAGCAGCGCGCGAGCCGATGCTGTGTTGGTACGCAGCAGTTCGATGACGGGGCCAGTGGCGCGGCTGGGGACGCCTCGTTCCTTCAGCGTGGTGCGGAGGTCTTCGGCGGTGAAGCGGTCTTCCGCATCTCGGGAGGCGGTCCGGATGAGGACGCCGTGGTCGAGCGCGAGCCTGCTGCCCGCCTGCAACTCGCGCGGCATGGGGATGAGCTTCAGGGCCGGGACGGACTGCGCGTGCAGCGGCGCGAGTGGGGAAAGAAAAGCGATGACTACAAATAAGAACGGGGCCGGGCCGCGGGGGACGCGCGTGATGTTGATCATTCCATCCTTTGGTTTTGCCTCTTGCTGTCTGGCGTTTTTATGACGCTCTCAATGTAACTCGGCTTGGCACGGGGTGTAGGCTTCACGATGTGTACGGTCGCGCAATCAGGAACTTCGATGGGAAGCGGCGCGGACATCGTTCCAGGGTTTCAGGTATAAACGTGTGTTTCGGAGGAATGGCATGGCGGAGCTGCGTTATCAGTCGGGATTTCTGAACGAGTTTGCTACCGAGGCCGAGCCGGGCGCGCTGCCCGTCGGGCAGAATGCACCGCAGAAGCATCCGCTGGGGCTGTATGCGGAGCAGTTCAGCGGCACGCCGTTCACCATGCCGCGGGGGCAGAACCGGCGGTCGTGGCTCTATCGCATTCGCCCGTCGACCGTGCACAAACCGTACACGCCGGTGCGCGTGCAGCGACTGATCCGCGGCTGGCCGTGCCAGGATGCGGTGACATCGCCCAACCAGTTGCGCTGGAACCCGGAGCCGATTCCGCCGGGCGCTGTCGACTTTGTGGACGGCATCATGACCCTGGGCGGGTGTGGCGATTCCTCGCTGCAGACCGGCGCGGCGATCCATATCTATGTCGCGACCCGCTCCATGCACAAGCGCTTCTTCTGGAACGCGGACGGCGAGTTTCTGGTGGTGCCGCAGCAGGGCAAGCTGTTGATCTTTACCGAGCTGGGCAAGCTCGAAGTCGGGCCGGGGGAGATCTGCGTGCTGCCGCGTGGGCTGAAGTACCGCGTGGAGTTGCTGGAGAAGGCGGCGCGGGGCTACATCTGCGAGAACTATGGGCAGCAGTTCCGGCTGCCGGACCTGGGGCCCATTGGCGCGAACGGGCTGGCAAACCCGCGCGACTTCCTGACGCCGGAGGCTGCGTACGAAGACCTGCAGGAGCACGTCGAGGTGATTGCGAAGTACGGCGGCTCGCTGTGGTGCAGCGGCATGGAGCACTCGCCGCTGAACGTGGTGGGCTGGCATGGCAACTACGCGCCATACAAATACGACCTGGCGACCTTCAACACCATCAACACGGTGAGCTTCGACCATCCTGATCCGTCGATCTTCACGGTGCTGACCGCGCCAAGCGAAATCCATGGCACAGCGAATATCGACTTCGTGATCTTCCCGCCACGCTGGATGGTGGCGGAGCACACGTTCCGCCCGCCGTGGTCCCATCGCAACGTGATGAACGAGTTCATGGGCCTGATCTTCGGCCAGTACGATGCGAAGGCCGAGGGCTTTCTGCCGGGCGGATGCAGCCTGCACAACTGCATGAGCGGCCACGGGCCGGACGCGGAGACCTATGAACGCGCGACCAATGCGGAGCTGAAGCCGGTGCACCTGGAAAACACGCTGGCCTTCATGTTCGAGACGCGCTTCATCGTGCAGACGACGAAGCACGCGCTGGAGAGCAATACGCTGCAGCGCAACTACTTCGAATGCTGGCAGGGGCTGAATCGCCGCTTCACTCCGCCCGGCCGGCAATGAGCTCGCCGGCTCTGCGCAGCCTGCTACGAGGGCTCATCGACTATGCCGGGCTGTTTCCGCCTGCCGGCCTGGCGATGGATGCGGCTGTCCGCAACTACGATAGTTACATACGCGGCGAAGATGCCTGGATGCTGGGGCGGTTCGTCCTGCCCGCAGGCTGCCTCGCAGAATACGAAGAGGCGGTGCGGGACGCGCATATCGATTCTCATCTGTGGCGGCTGAGCGTTCTTGCAACCGCGGCGGACGTGTCCCGGGTGACTCGCTTCAACGCGGACAAGCGCGACCGCTTTGGCGAAGTCGATGTCCTCGAAGTCAAGGCGGCGAACGCGCGCGAGATCCATGACACAGCGCTGGCGTATGGCTTGGGGTATCAGCTCTACTTCGAGACGCCGCCGGAGAAATGGCCTTCGATGCTGCCCGCGACCGCGGTGGCGAAGGGACGCGCAAAGATCCGGACCGGAGGTGAAGTGGCGAGCGCCATTCCGGAGGAATCGCGGGTGCTCGAATTCCTGCGTATTGCGAGCGAGCGGCGGCTGGCCTTCAAGGCGACGGCGGGGCTGCACCATCCGCTGCGCGCGATGCAGCGGCTTACCTACAAGCCGGACAGCCCGACCGGCGTGATGCACGGCTTCCTGAATGTGTTCTGCGCGGCGGTACTGCTGTGGCACGAGCCGGATCGCCGTCAAGAGGCCGCATGGATGCTGGGCGAACGAGATGCCGATGCCATTACGATGGATGAAGCGATGACCTGGCATAACAGTGGCGTAACGCTGACGGCGCAGCAGATCGAA
>DASXGY010000088.1:0-10695 GCA_036488835.1 Acidobacteriaceae bacterium | reverse complement strand
TGCTCCTATGATCGCGCGGGGTTTGGCTGGAGCGACGCGCTGCCGCCTCCACGCGACGCTGACCATATTGCGGATGAACTGCATGGGCTGCTCGCGGCGGCAAAGATTGACGGCCCGATCGTGCTGATGGGACATTCGATTGCGGGGATCTACATTCGCGATTATGCGACGCGGTATCCGGCAGAGGTGGCGGGATTGATTTTTGTGGATGGCTCGACGCCCTTGCAGAATCGGAACCCGGCCTTCAAACAGTATGCTGGCAGCGAAATGCCTAAGTGGTATCAGACTCTGATGAACAAAGCCGCATTCGCCGCCGGCATTCCGCGGTTGTTGAGGCAGTGTGCGCGAAGCTTTCCCGGATTCGATCGGGGTGCCGCAACATTGCAGGCCGAGGATCTCTGCCATGAACAATTCGGAGCCATCGCCGCCGAAGTGAAAAACTTCGATCGCTCGGGCGAGGAGACCGTGCATACCGGCCCGTATGGCGCGCTGCCGATTCTCATCTTTTCGCAAGACACAGCGAAGGCTGCTGGCGAGGGCGAGCCGCGGGCACTGGGGAATGCCTGGGACCAGATGCAGGAAGACCTGAAGAAGCTCTCGACGCGCAGCCGGAGGATCATTGCCAAGGGCAGTACGCATTACATACAACTGGATCGCTCGGAGCTGATTGAAAGAGAGGTGCCGCTGTTCGTCGAGCAGATTCGCGGGACGGTGCCGCAGCCGGAGAACTATGGATTGACGACGACGGAATAAATCGGCGAACAGCACGAGATAAGTCGAGCAGGAGTAGAAGGCCCCACCGTAGCGGTGAGGCCTTTGTCTCTGTCAGCTGTTTGGGCTGAACTGTTGGTTAGCGCATGGGGTCGTCGGGCGATCCACTTCATGCCCGAGCATACACATACCTCACGCGTGCAATCTGTCGTTCGCGTGGATCAACTGGTTGTAGCGATGCCACTCGCGATAGTAGTTGCGAATGATCCGCTGAATGATCCCGCGGTCGCGCGACGACTCCCCTGAAGAGTCTCGCAGGCTACGAATATGACCCTGGATGGCTGTCTGGCGATGGCGCCAAAGTCGCTTGGCATCTCGCACGGTCATTGGATCACCTCACTTCTTGAGGAGTGTTGTGGCCCTACTGTTTGGGATGCGCGTCACGCGCGTTTTTGACTGATGTCATCGGGGATTGTTGACCAGGACAAATTTGCTTTTAACAGCACTCACGAGGCAACCCTGCGTCTATCTGGCCTTTGGATAGTTGTGGAGCTGCGGGCCGATGACGTTGGAGTATTTGTAGTTGTCGTGGCGGTCGGCGTCGATGGTCCAGAACATGGCTCCGATCATCGCTGGATAGCCTGAAGGCTCGCGCAGTTTGTAAGTGGTTTCCGCGGAGGTTTTGCCGGTGATGATGTAGTCCATGGACTGACTTACGACATCGAGCGTGTTGTAGCCGGTGAGGAAACCGACCGCTACTTTGTTGGCCGGCAGGGGCGGGAAGAAGTGCGCCGGATCACCGCCTACGTTGAAGCCGTGCAGCAGAAGCTCGGTCATGGCGGCGTGGTAGTCGACCGAATTCGACTGATAGATCTCGCCATCGAGACCCTGAAGCGGCGGCGTGTTGTAATCCTGCGCGTCGACAAAGGAAAGAATGTCGCGCAGCGCGTAGGCAATGGGCAGATAGGACCCGAACTGGCCGCCGTAGCTGGTGTAGCCGGCGGGGACCTGGCTTCCTTCCGGAACCAGGCTGATCATGAATTCGGGACCGAAGTGCTCGCGTAACTGGCGGAGACCGGTGATGAGATTCACGATCGACGGCGTAGTGGGATGGCGGAAGTCGGTATCGCCGGGCGCGAGCACGAGCGAAGGGGTTTCGAAGTCGATGTCGACGCCTTCGAAGCCGTACTCAGAGACGATGCTGGTGACGGAAGAGACGAAGTTGGGAATGTCGCGTGCGTCGTCGAGCTTGAAGTACTCGCCGCCTCCGCCGAGGGAGATCATCACCTTCTTCCCCTGGCTCTTAAGTGCGGCGATGTCTGCCTTCAGCTGATCGGCATCGATGCCGCGAGGAAGGCGGAAGTGCAGCGTTCCTTCGGGCGCAGTTTTGTCGGGCGAGGCGAAGGCAACGAGGATGATATCCCACTGCGGCGCGACCTCATGCATCGGAAACGGCGTGTTGACGCCGCTGAATCTGGAGCCGGTCCAGTAGCCGATGAGCTGATGCCCATTGGCTGCCGCAGCGGATGGCGTGGGTGCGGCGGTAGGCTCTCCGCCGCTGGCGAGTTGAGCAGCGCGATCCGGACATGGCTGGGCAGGCTGCGAGAGTGCACGCGGATCGGGGAAAGTGTAGACGCTTTTCGGGGCCGCAGCGGCTCCGGCATACCAGGGCAGAAGTGCAACGTTCTGCAGGTGATAGGTGAATCCGCTGGTGCGAGCAGGGAAGGGCGTTGATGCAGGAAAGCCATTCTTGGGATTGGTGTTGGTAGGCTCGAGGAGGAAGTAGTTCGAGCCGATGCCCGCGCCGGCGCAGCCGTGGTCTTCTCCGGCGAGCAGCGAAGGAAGTATCCAGGGCGAAAAGTAGTTGCCTCGCGCGGTGATGGTACGGAAGTAGGTGTGGGGATCGTGCAGCGGATCGTTGAAGAACTCCGCGAGTTGCTGGGTGAGAGGCTGGATGTCGCGATCCGTGACGATGGCGGGTGCGGCGCGAAGATACGATCCGAGAACGAAGGAGTTGCCGCTGGCGGCGTCCACGCCGTGCGTTCCCCACCCGCAGCAGACGGTCGCATCGGCGGCCGCGTAGTAGGTGGTGTTGTGAGTAACGGCGATCACGAGCTTGCCGTCTTGGCGGGAAATCTGCCGGAAGAGCTCAGCCTGGAGAAACTCCGAATCCACGACTGCGATGGACTGACCAGTCTTTTTCGACGTGAGCAGGTAGCCGTAGCCGGCGGGAATGGCGATGGTGACCGGCTTTATCTCCGGCTTGCCGAGCAAGGTTTGGCCCAGTTTGTCGGTTTGCGTGGCTGCGGGGAAAGTAGACCGGAGCATGGCGTCGGCATACTGCGTTTTGTTTCCGGGGGAGAAGGGAAACCGGGAGAAGATGGGCGACTTGAGAATGCGCGGCACATCGAGAGCTGCATCCATGCGGATGGTTTTGCCCTCGAAGGTCAGCGCGATGGGAACGAGCACGGTCGGGATGACCGTCGTGCCCGGTTGTGCCGGGTCGCGGCCTGCGAGGGTGTAGGAGCTTTGGCCGATGGCTCGCTGGAATGTGGGGATGGTGCCTTGGGCTTGCGCGGAGAGAAGTGACGACAGGAGAGAGCCGAGCAGGCAGATGGTCCTGATTCGCATTGCTTCCGTTCTTGATTCTTGCTGCTGGAGTCGAAGTATTTCTGCAAGCGAATTTTCTCACGGCGGCCGCTGAGTCACAGAAATTCCACGGCGCGCCCGCAGTAAATGGGAAAAGTAGCCTTCACAGTTCCATGTGCGCCCTGGCGTGGCGGAAGACTACGGATGGTCGACAGGCGTGACCTGTGAATGAGCCACAGGTGCCTTCTGTGGTTACGAATACCGCTGCTGTCTGGCACTGCCAACCGCCGCTGCCATCTGCCGCTGCCGTCTGGGACGAGCGAAGATGGCAGCGGCTGGAGGCGGCCTCAGCAGAATTGGGACGAACGTCAGCGTTGTGGTTTGTGCTCCTCTGAATTGCCGCGAGGCGCTTCTCGTTGCGGCTCGGGCCGGGCTTCCGGTCTGGGAGGCGCTGCGCGCTGTGGCTCTGGCCGGGCTTCCGGCCGCGGTTGTGGGGCGGGGCGCGTCTCAGGTGCGGGACGGGGCTGGGGTGCAGGACGTGCTGGCTGGGGCGCGGGACGCGCTTCGGGTGCTGGACGAGGTTGCGGAGCCGGGCGTGCCGGCTGCGGTGCGGGTCGCGCCTCGGGTGCTGGACGTGCTGGTTGGGGCGCGGGACGTGCTGGCTGCGGTGCCGGGCGGGTCTCGGCTGGTGCTACCTGCCTGGTGGGCTGTGTGTGCGTTGGCTGCGGACGGGTTGCCGGAGCCTCCGGCCGCGCCGGCGTGGCCGGCTGACGGACGGGTTGCGTGTGGTTCGGAGTTACGCCCGGCCGTGCGACAGGCTCGTTAGGACGCACACCCGGCTGGTTCGGCCTTGCGGCAGGCTGGTTGGGCCTTGCGGCAGGCTCATTCGGCCGTGCGGCTGGTGCAGGCGTCGCTGGCCTGGCCCCCGGTTGACCCGGTCTGGCGCCCGGTGCAGGACGCGCGACAGCGGGTGCCGGACGGGTTTCCCCGTGGACGCCCGGATTTACTACCGCGGGTGCAACGTGGATGGGACGCGTCTGGATGGGACGGGCCGCGACCAACGCCGCCGGCTTGCCGCCGTTGAAGCGGACATACTGCTGGCGGTTCTGCATGGCCTGGGTGCGGTGTTGCACCTGCGCGGGCAGCGGACGAACGTGCTGCTCGCGCATGGCAGTGAACTCACTCTGCGTGGGTCGTGCGTTGATGCCGCCGCGGCCGCCGTTGTAGCTGATGCGGGTGCGGTTGTTCACGATCACAGTGCGGTTGTAGACGTTGGTGATGTTGGTGGTGTTGATGTTGTTGACGGAGCGGTTGTACATGAAGCGGTCATGGTCCCAGTAGCCGCCGTGGTAACCGGAACCGGTATAGCCGTAGCCGTAGGGAACTCCGCCGTAGAAGCCCACGTGCGGGCCCCAGTAGCCGGAGTGCCAGCGATAGAAGCCACCGAAGAAGCCCCACCAGGGAGGCGTCCACAGCGCGCCAGTGTAGGGCGCGAGCACCCAGACGCCGGGTACCCAGTAGTAGCCGTAGTTGCCCCAGGACCAGTAGCCCGGGTTCCAGATGTAGCCGGGACCGGGGCAGGATGGCTGGTCATAGACGGGAAGCTCCGGCGGCGGCTGGTTGGCCTGTACGCCCTGCTCATAGCCCTGCTGGTAGCCGTCGTTGTAGGCGTCCTGCTGATAGGTCTGGTTGTCGTAGGGGTTCTGGGTGTCGTAGACACCGGCGTCGCCAGACTGGTCGTACTGCTGCTGATCTTGCTGTTGCTGGTCCGGGGGGTATTGCTGCTGCGGCGGGGCGTATTGCGAATCCTGCGGCGGAGGCGCGGGGCTCTGGGCTGGATAACTCTGGGCAGGGGAGCTTTGGGCGGGCTGCGTCCCGGCGGCGGGCTGGGGCTGAGCCTGGCTCGCTGCGCCGCAACTGCCATCGCTCATCAGCACCTGACCGTTGGGGCAGGAGCTTTGCGTCTCGGCGGCGTTCACGTCGGAAGGATCGCCACTCGGGGTCTGGGCGCTGCTCTGGGTACTGGAACCGTGGCAGCCTGGCATGAGAACGCCCAGCGTGAACGCCATGGCGGCGGTGATGAATATCCTCGGAAAGGTACGCCGCGCATGATGCAAAACCGGACCTTGCGCTGGCGAAGTGTCGTTTTGTCTATGTGTTGCCGTTCGTTCTTGCATGATGAGTTTGGACACCGATTTTGCGGCAGGGTTGCCCTTATGTTGCCTGGATTACCAAAGCGCGGTGACTACAGACGGGCGCGATCGAGCCGCGCAGAGGTCTAGCTTAAGGCTTAAGGAACGGGGTGGCGGCTGCCGGTCATTTATGCTGAGGGCCGACCATGGCACGCATTCTTACCGCAGCGGTACTGATCCCGCTGGTAATCCTCCTGTTGTTTCGCGCGCCCTTCTGGGCGGTGACCCTAGCGACTGGAACGGTGGCAATCCTCGCCTGCTGGGAGTATTTGGGGCTGGCATATGCGACCGGTGCGCAGACGCCGCGCTGGCTGGTGCTGATTGCCGTGGCGGCGCTGTTCGCCATCAATTTCTTTCGCCCCGAGATGCTGATGGCCGGCTTCAGCGCGCTTGCCTTCATTCTGTTCGTGGTGATCGCCTTCCGCTCGCCGCTGGAACGCGTCCTGGTCGATAGCTCGGCGTCGATCTTTGGGCTGCTCTACATCGGGCTGGCGCTGGTGACGATTCCGCTGATCTGGGCGCAGGAGCATGGGCCGTCGCTGCTGCTGCTGCTGTTCTGCGTGGTCTGGGCGGGCGATTCGGTTGCCCTCTATGTGGGGCGCTGGCTGGGCAGGCACAGGCTGGCGCCGAAGCTTAGCCCGGGCAAGACGTGGGAGGGCAGCCTGGGCTCGGTGGCGGGAAGTCTTGTGGTGACGGTGTTGCTGATGCTGCTGGCGGAATGGATGGCCCGGCACAACCTGGCGGGGCTCTCCTACGACGGGAGCTGGGCACACTGGCTGCTGCTGGCCGTGGTGCTGAACGTGGCGGCGCAAGTGGGGGATTTGGTGGAGTCGGCGCTGAAGCGCGGGGCAAACGTGAAGGACTCCGGCTCGCTGCTGCCGGGCCACGGCGGGGTGCTGGACCGCATCGATGCGCTGCTGCTTGCGGCTCCGGTGTTGTGGTACGCGCAACTGGTGCAGCAGTCGTTTTAGAATCAGACCGGCCTGCCACCCTGGCGAAGGTGCGATGACGAATATGAAACGAGCATTTCTGCTGTGTTTGATTCTCGCGCTTCCCGTTCTGAATGTTCGGGCAGCCTCTGCTCAGGACAAGTTCCAGACGGAGGGCCTTTGGGAAGGCTATGACGGCGAATGGGGGCATGTTTCCCAACAGCTGATCGCACTGGCGGAGGCCATTCCGGCGGACAAGTACTCGTGGCGTCCGGCGCCCGGCGTGCGGTCGGTGAGCGAAGTGTTCATGCACATTGCGATAGCGAACTTTGGTCTGTTGAGCTTCACCGGCCCGAAGGTGCCTGCCGACCTGAAGCCTGACCTGGAGAAAACGGTGACGAAGAAGGCGGATGTGATCGACTGGCTGAAGCGTTCGCTGGATGCGGTGAAGACAGCGCGTGCCCAGCTAAAGCCGGGCGATTTGCAGCGCAAGGTGAAGATCGAGGGCAAGACGGTCACGGTCGACGGCATGTACCTGCGCATCATCATCCACGACAATGAGCACATGGGGCAGCTGGTGGCATACGCGCGGATGAACGGGATTGTGCCGCCCTGGTCCAGGTAGCCTTGATTGAAATGGTGAAGGAGCGCTCGCACACCTTGAAGCACATCGCCATCCTGGGTTCGACCGGCTCGATCGGCACCAGCACACTCTCGATTGTCGCGAGTTATTCGGAGCGCTTTCGCGTGGTCTCGCTGGCTTCGGGCCGCAATGTCGACCTGGCCTTTCAGCAATGTGCGCGCTGGCGGCCGCTGGTGGCCTCGATGGCAACGCCGGAGCTGGCAGAACAGCTTGCCGCGCGGCTGCGAACTTCAGGAGTAAGCGGTGTCGAGGTGGTCTCCGGCAGCAAGGGTAGCGTGCGCGCGGCGACGCTTCCAGAGGTCGACTTTGTCGTCTCCGCCATCGTGGGCGTGGCGGGACTTGAAGCGACCTACGCGGCGGTGATGGCGGGCAAGCCGGTCGGCCTCGCGAATAAGGAGTGCATGGTGGCGGCGGGCGAGATCCTGACCCGCGCGGCGCGAGAGAAGAACGTAGCGCTGCTGCCCATCGACTCCGAGCACAACGCGATTCACCAGTGCATGCGCGCCGGAACGCGGCAGGAGGTGAAGCAGATCTGGCTGACGGCCTCGGGCGGTCCCTTCCGGAAATTACCGCTGAGCGAGTTCGAGCACATCACTGTCGAGCAAGCGTTGAAACATCCGACGTGGGTGATGGGGCAGCGCATCACTATTGATTCTGCAACGCTGCTGAACAAAGGCCTGGAGATTATCGAGGCCTGCCGGCTCTTCGATTTGCCGCCGGCGCAGGTGCAAGTGACGGTGCATCCGCAGTCGACGGTGCACTCTCTGGTGGAGTATGTGGACGGCTCGATTCTGGCGCAGATTTCCGTCACCGATATGCGGCTGCCGATCCTGTATGCGCTGAGTTATCCGGAGCGGGTGGAGAGTGAGCTGAGCTTCGACATGCGGGCGCTGGCCGACCTGCACTTCGAGCTGCCGGACCTGGAGCGTTTTCCCTGTCTGCGGCTCGCGTATGAGGCGGCGCAGGCGGGCGGCGCTCACCCGATCGCGTTGAATGCGTCTGATGAAGTGGCGGTTGCGGCATTCCTCGAAGGACGTATCTCGTTCATGGATATCCCGCGTACAATCGAGGAAGTTCTGGCAGCGACCCCGTCCAGCCACCCGGTGACCATTGCCGAGGTGCTGGAAGTGGACTCCCAGTCCCGCGAGCGGGCCCGTGTTGCGATAGCGGCAAGGGCGGTTGCGGCAAGGAAGGATACGCCAGTCCGCGCCTGAGGCCTTGGCCCAGGGCTCGGCGATCGAACGTACTGCTGCGCGACCCCCAGGAAGGGAAACCGCTTCTCTCTCGAATATGCCTTTCGTTGTTATCAGTATTCTGTCTACGCTCATTGTGCTCGGCATCATGGTGCTGGTGCACGAGTTTGGCCATTTTGCGGTGGCCAAGTTGTTCCGCGTCAAGGTGGAGGTCTTCTCCATCGGCTTCGGCAAGCGGCTCTTTGGCTTCCGCCGCGGCGACACCGACTATCGTCTGAGCCTGCTGCCGCTGGGCGGCTACGTGAAGATGCAGGGCGAGCTGGGCGGCGACGGCACGGTGCCGCTCGAGACCGCGGTATTGTCGGGCACGGCCGCGAGCGGCAATGTGCCGCTTGACTCCGGCGACCTGAACTCCAAGCCGCGCTGGCAGCGCGTGCTGATCGCGCTGGCCGGACCGGTAGCGAATTTTATCCTGGCCCTGGTACTGATGACCGGGCTCTACATGATGCACAACGAGGTGGATGCCTACCGGTCGAAGCCGGCGGACATCGACTTTGTGGCGCAGAACACGCCCGCCAGCAATGCCGGCATTCAATCGGGCGACCGCATCGTTCGCTTCGACAACCGCAGCAATCCGTCGTGGGACACATTGTGGATGCGGACCGAACCGAATCTGGGCCAGAAGGTAGCCGTGACGGTGCTGCGCAAGGGACAGCGCATAGACACGACGCTGAGTGTTCCGGCGCCGCGCGATCCCGATTCGTTCTCATTGAGCTCGTTGGGATTTGTGCCGCTGATGCAGACCACGCCCATCCTGGTGCATGGCGTCGAGCCGGGTATGCCTGCGGCCAAGGCAGGCCTGAAGGCGGGCGACAAGATACTTGCCGTGGATGGGCAGGCGCTGCACTCCGCGCCGGCGATCCTGACCTACCTGCAGCAGATTCATGGCGCGCCGGTGACGGTGAAGGTGCAGACCGGAAACACGGTGCATGACCTGCAGGTGACGCCGCAGATTGTCGATACGGGAGACGGGAAGGCCTACCAGCTCGGCTTCGAGACTGAGCCGCCGCCGTTCAAGGTGGAGGAACTGCCGCTGCCGGCGGCGGTGATCCAGTCGGTGAAGTTCAACGTGAAGAACTCCAGCCTGATCATCGAGGTGCTGCACCGCATGGTGACGCGGCACATGGCGGTACAAAACCTGAGCGGACCGATCGGCATTGCGCGCGAGACGGGGTTGGCTGCGACCTCACCGGGATGGCAGCCGATCATCGCGTTGATGACGGTGATCAGCCTGAACCTCGGGATCTTCAATCTGCTGCCGGTGCCGATTCTGGATGGCGGCGTGATCCTGCTGCTGCTGATCGAAAGCGTGCTGCGGCACGATCTCGACCAGAAGTTCAAGGAGCGCATCTACCAGGGAGCGTTCGTACTGCTGCTGCTGTTCGCGGCATTCGTGATGATCAACGACATCACCAAGCTGCCGATCCTCTCCAAGGTCAAACCGTAAGTGAGCGGAGGCCAGGCGGCCGCATCTACGGCAAGACAGGAACGGCAGGCCGCCGGGGCGTTGGACGCTGGATTCGATTCCGGGTTGCGGCGTTTTCTGGGATGGGCGGTCATTCTGATCACCAGCGGTTACACATTCCTGGACTACTGGAACTACAGCCGCAACTTCCATGAAGGGGGCGGCGGTGAGTGGGACGCGCTGCTGGCCGGACGCAGCTTTGCCCCGGCGCAATATCGCATCGGCGTGCTGCGCACCGCAGACCTGCTGGCGCGGCTGACCCATACGCATCTGCGGCATACGTTTGCCGTGATCGACTTTGTCTGCCTGGGGGTCAGTCTGTGGCTGCTGCTGTGGCTGCTCGGCCGGACGGAGATCTTCCGCAGCGCGGTGCGCCTCGGACGCTGGCTGCAGGCGAGCCTGGCGCTGGGGTGCTTCCTGCTGTATCTGTTGTGGAGCTTCTGGTATCAGAAGCCGGAGACGCATGCCACCTTGCTGCTGCTGCTGCTGAGCGCCGCGGCGGCGCAGTGGCGGCGACAGGTTCCTGCGGTCGTTGCGTTGATCGCGCTGGCGGCTATCGGCGCTACGGTGCGGGTGGATGCCATCTTCGCTTTTCATGCGGGATTTCTGATTGCGTGCCTGTTGCCGCGGTCTCCATTGCAGTCGCGATCGCTGCCTTTGGGCCGCGCAGTGCAGGCGGTGGCGAGCGTGCTTTCCATCGCCGCGGCCATCGGCGTTGCGTACTTCATCATGCACAGGATGTATCCCGATGCGCCCCGGCAGGTGGCGGCCGTGCAGCTCTTCAACAACCTCAAGCTGTGGGTGAACTACTTCGTCGTTGCTGCGGCGCTGTTTCCCTGGTGGATCACGCTGCGGCTGGCGGTACGCCGCTGGCGCGCGCTGGATGGCTGGTCGGTGGGGCTGGTGATTGGCT
>DASXGY010000077.1:0-3128 GCA_036488835.1 Acidobacteriaceae bacterium | reverse complement strand
GGGAAATTTGCGAACGCGATGGCCGCGTATCAATGGGCCTTCGATAACATCTGGCCGCAGATGCCGCAGCGCATCCTGACGGCAATCAGCCCCACCAATTCCGTGCAGGTGACGAATGTGCCGTGGACGACGCTGCTGCAGGTATCGCAGCCGATAACCGATGGCTCGAACAAGGCGGTCTACACCGCGGATTTGACTCCGTTTCTGACCAGCGGCGGCGCGGTGTATGTGCGCTGGACGGACGCCTATCCCAACGATGGCTGGGGTCCGTCGGTCGATCAGGTAACGGTGACGGCGGATGGCAGTGTGATCGCATCCTTCCAGCCGGGCAGTTCGGGAGAGACACCGTATGTCTTCGACCTGGACAGCTCGCAGACGGCGAGCGGATGGCGCTTTGCGGATGGCACGGAGTACTTCATCTACAAATTCGTACCTCCCACAGGCACGAAGAAGCTGACGATCTCCTGCGAGATGTGGAATGAGTACGTACTGTCGGCAACCAGCACTGCGCCGAGCGTGCAGCAGGGCAATCCGAACTTTCGCGATTACATCGTGGCGGCGCAGGCTCCAGTCTTCTGGCTCGATCCCCAAGATCCGACGCAGACCGCGCTGTTCACCCAGATCCTGAAGCGCGCGCAACCGGACACGCCTTATCTGGGCTGGTTCCCGCAGGGACACGAGCAGCCCGGTGTGGCGCTGTGCGGGCAGTATGCCTCGCCGGTGGTCGCGGCCGACTTCTACATCAACGGTTCGGTCTTCGCGGGCGGCGCACCCGCACCCATCAGCTCGCGCATCACGCATCCGCCGGTGCCGAAGGTGGCGAAGAAAATTTATTTGACGATGACCATGGTGGAGGGCGACAACGCGCAGTACAACCAGCACCGCATGCGCGATATCTGGGACGACCCGGGGCGCGGGTCGGTAGTGCTGAACTGGAGCATCAGTCCGTTTCTGTACGACATCGGCCCGGCGATCTTCGCTTACTACCAGCGCACCGCGACGGCAAACGATCTGCTGATGACGGGGCCCTCCGGCGCGGGGTATACGTATCCTGCGGTGTGGCCGGCGGCGGCGCTGGAAGGCTACACGCAACGCAGCAATGCGTATATGCAAGCTACCGGCATGGACACGCTGTTTGCCTACAACCGAAACGCCACGACAGATCTGCCGTTTACGGCGTCGATTGTCGATCGCTATGAGCGCAATATTCCGGGACTGCTGGGCATTGTGTACAACTACGAGTCGTCGAGTCAGGTGAGCTTCATCGATGGCATGCCGCTGGCGACGCTGCTGGGCGTGAACGATCTGGCGAGCGGGCAGACGGAGCTGGCGGCGGTTGCGGCGGCGTGGAACGGCACGGCGCCGCTGTTTGTGGCAGCGGGACTCGAATCGTGGAACATGACGCCGACCGATGCGAAGAATCTGGTCACCTCCTTGAGTCCGGATTTCCAGGTAGTGCGCGGCGACACGTTCTTCCAGATGTTGCGTGCGACGCAGACGAAGACTTAGACCTTGATTGACAAAGGACAGCCGGTGATTCTAATCTCCTAACTGCTTAGGATATGTTCATGGCAGACCGCGACCGGGCCGACAGAATGTTCTCTGCCGCGCCCGGTTTTGCTTTCATGCTGTTTCTGCTGTTCTGCGCCGCTGCTTTGCGGGCACAAACCGCGCCATCTACGGCGCAAACTCCGACCGCGCAACCAGTGGCACGCCCAGGGGATGTTTACAAGGAATTGATGCGGCCACTCGAGCAGGTTCGCAGCTCGGTCGACAACTGGTCACCTGCGGAGTTGGCCGCGCTCGCCGCGGGGATCAAGCGCGCGCAGGATTATTGCGAACAGGTTGCGCCCGCGAGTGTCCATGGCGACGATCTCTATCAGCTCGCGCGCATCTGCTCGGTGGGGCAGCAGTGGAATGCGGCGGACGTCGCAGCAGACACTTACATCAAGAGCGCGAGCCAGCCTTATCAGGCGCATGCGTACGCGATTCGCGTGAATGCGCTGCTGAACCTGAAGGATACGACGATGGCGATCGAAGTTGCACGGAGCATGCTTCACTCGGTGCCCTATGACGCCACGGTCGATCAGTCGATGGCGTATCTCATCCACTATCTCGCGATGAGTCTGAACGATGGTGCGCTGCCGCTGGCGCGAGAGCGGCAGCCTTATCTGCTGACTGCGCTGGAGAGCGGGAATGCCCTCAAGGAGCAGCCGGGAGACATGGTCGTCGGAGCGGCGGAGCTTTATGATGAAGGCCTCGAGGTCGCGTTTCTCGAGCGCTATGCGCGCCGGGATAACGAGGCGCAGCAGAGCGTCGCGACGCTCGACGCGGCATTGACAAAGCCTCCCGCGGATACCATCGATAACCAGGCGGAGATCGATCGCGCACGCGAACAGTACGCTCTTCTGGGAGAGAAACTGCCGCGCATTCCCCTTCTGCGCTACGCCGCGCCTGGCAACCCGCGCCCGCACATCCATCCTGACGATGGGAGCGCGACTGTTCTGCTGCTGTTTCCGGAGTGGTGCGCGCAATGCAGAAAGATGATGCAGCCGCTCAACGATTTCCTGATCCGCAACAACACGGGGAAGATTCATAGCTATGGACTGCTGGCGCTGGATGCCGACGAGGCGGCCACGGACCCTTTTAAGAACGACAGCTTCAAGGAGCTGCTGCAGACGCCGATATTGACGACGCCATCGGCCACGCTGCAGAGCTTCGGCGCAGCGAGCTTCCCTTTTCTCCTGATCACAGATGGTGCCGGCAGGATCCGATTTCTCGGTACGGTGTCGCAAAACGCCTTCGATGCAGGCGGCTTCGTGGAGCAGGTGATCGATAGGAATGTAGGCAAAGGCACGCCGGACAGTGCGCCGCCGCCGGGCCGCTGATTCGAAGACAGCCAGAGTCATGCAAATCAGGCGAAGTTGAGCTGCACCTCGCCGACACAGACGAAGAGCTAGTTAGTCAGCGACGCGGAAGGCCTCAATGACCATGAACGCGGTCCAGGCCTTTCCGTCGTCGGACTTTTCGCCTCGCCAGGTGAAATGCGACTCAGAGATGTTGGTGTAGGTGGCGCGGGTCCAGGGGTGTGCGGCCTGCGGTTCTTTGAAGGCGTAGACGATGGACTG